>NZ_JBXUOW010000223.1:0-212 GCF_057196645.1 Micromonospora sp. ATLC16 | reverse complement strand
GACGGTGGACAGCAGCCCGTCGTCCAGGCGAGTCAGCAGCCGCCACACCGTCGTGCCCACCGGCACCCCATGATCGAACCCGAGCCGGTCGCGGGCCTGCTCGTCTAGATCGTGCAGCCAGTCGGTGATCGCGGCGAACGACGATGCCCCCGCCAGGACCGCGCAGACCGCGACCGCGAGCAGGCCCGACAGCGGATACCGCACCCCACGCG
>NZ_JBXUOW010000222.1:0-216 GCF_057196645.1 Micromonospora sp. ATLC16 | reverse complement strand
ACCCGATTCTGCTGTGGACATGGACTCGACACCCACATCCTCGCAGGCCAGGTGCACCTTTCTTTCACTGACCTCGATCAGTCAAATCCCCCCTGAACAGGGGAGGCTAGGTTTGGGTGTGGGATCGCCACGTGTCGCTGTGGGCGCGCGAGGTCTCCGGGCTCTCGAAGAGCGGCCTTTCTGCTGGTAGGTGCAGGGATTCGGGTCAGGTGGCCG
>NZ_JBXUOW010000221.1:0-217 GCF_057196645.1 Micromonospora sp. ATLC16 | reverse complement strand
CTACCTGTCCACCGCCGCCAAACACGGCCAGGACGCCCTCGACGTGCTCACACAGCTATTCACCACCGGGCCGTGGTTACCTCAGCCGACTGCCCCAAGCTGAATACGTACTAGTACGGCAGCCGCCATTGGCTAGTTGACCAGGGCGTATTCGCGGTTGAGTCTGGTGCGTTGGTGGAACCAGCGGGCGCGGGCTTGGTGGCGGCGTCGCCAGGTG
>NZ_JBXUOW010000220.1:0-217 GCF_057196645.1 Micromonospora sp. ATLC16 | reverse complement strand
CTCCATGATCACCGACGCGATCTCACCCGCTCTTCCGGCCTCCACAGAGGCCAATCACTACGCACATCACCAGCTCAGGGCACCCGCCGACCGACTACGCAATCGCCCTGGTGCGGGGCGCACCTGATCCGTGACCTGCGCGGCGTGCACGAGCAGGATCCAGCCGGCCAGAGCTGGGCCGAGGTGATGGCCGGCACCTTGCTGATGGCCAAGCAGA
>NZ_JBXUOW010000219.1:0-218 GCF_057196645.1 Micromonospora sp. ATLC16 | reverse complement strand
TCCGCGACCTGGCGCACCCTGCAAGGCCTGGCCGACTTCGCCACCCTGCGTTCCTACCTGTCCACCGCCGCCAAACACGGCCAGGACGCCCTCGACGTGCTCACACAGCTACAGATCTTGAATTGTCAGGTTATGTCGGGTTCGAGGGTCAGTCCGGCGTGAGCGAGGAACCCGTCGAGTAGGTCGGTGCGGTACTGGATGCTCTTGAGCCGGTTCTT
>NZ_JBXUOW010000218.1:0-220 GCF_057196645.1 Micromonospora sp. ATLC16 | reverse complement strand
GATGAGCGATGATGACACAGCGAGCACGACACCCTTGGTGAGTCTTGAAGCGTAGACAACTTCATGATCCACAGGTGTCGTGCTCGCTCCTCATCCGGGCACGGCCCTCAGCCTCCCCTGTTCAGGGGGGATTTGACTGATCGAGGTCAGTGAAAGAAAGGTGCACCTGGCCTGCGAGGATGTGGGTGTCGAGTCCATGTCCACAGCAGAATCGGGTGCA
>NZ_JBXUOW010000217.1:0-220 GCF_057196645.1 Micromonospora sp. ATLC16 | reverse complement strand
CCGCACGAACGGCGAGGCCAACATCGCCCGCGCCACCCGACGCGCCAACCGCCGCCCACACGACCTCATCACCGCCGTGACCAGCGTCTATCCGACAACGCAATGACCCTGCGCCCCGCACCAGGCGTGCTCGGCATCGGTCAGATGCCGGTAGGCGGCGTAGCCGTCACGCACCAGGGCGCCGGTGAACCCGGGCAGCACCCCACCGGCGTCGATGTCG
>NZ_JBXUOW010000216.1:0-220 GCF_057196645.1 Micromonospora sp. ATLC16 | reverse complement strand
CCGCCGTCATGGCCACCCTGCGTAACACCTCGATCGGGTTCCACCGCACCAACGGGGAAACCAACATCGCCCGCGCCACCCGACGAGCCGACCGCCGCCCCCACGACCTCAGGGCCTTTGCAAGGTCGGGATTTGACCGTTTTACGTTAGGCCGAGGAGTCGGAGGGATTGGTACGGATCTCGGCCGTTTCGGCGTAAGGCTGGTGCTATCGAGGTGACG
>NZ_JBXUOW010000215.1:0-221 GCF_057196645.1 Micromonospora sp. ATLC16 | reverse complement strand
AGACACCTGAATGATCACCAGAGGACCGCGTTCTTCTACGTATCCACCGAAACCGGCGTGACTACCTCACAACCGGCCATCCGGTCATATCTCGATCTTGCGAATGCCCTGGGTGGTGACGGCGGACAGTACCGGGATCGGGCATGCTGACATCGCGGGTGAGGTCCTCAAGGTGTCGCGGAAGCGTGAGAACTCCCATGATCACCTAGGCGACCTCACCC
>NZ_JBXUOW010000214.1:0-221 GCF_057196645.1 Micromonospora sp. ATLC16 | reverse complement strand
GACGGTGGACAGCAGCCCGTCGTCCAGGCGAGTCAGCAGCCGCCACACCGTCGTGCCCACCGGCACCCCATGATCGAACCCGAGCCGGTCGCGGGCCTGCTCGTCTAGATCCAACGCCGTTCAGTTAGGCGTGGGCGTGGCTGGTCAAGGGGTGTGTTGATCAGGGAATGAGAGGCGGGGTTCCGGTATCAAGGTGTGTCACTCCAAGACAACCTGAACCA
>NZ_JBXUOW010000213.1:0-221 GCF_057196645.1 Micromonospora sp. ATLC16 | reverse complement strand
CGCACACCACGAGGATCACGAGGGTCGGCGACCTGCGCCAACCGGTCCAGCAAGCCCGCAGACGGTGAATCGGCACCGATGGCGGCAGCCGCGGCGTGACCCGCCCCGGCGATGAGCGATGATGACACAGCGAGCACGACACCCTTGGTGAGTCTTGAAGCGTAGACAACTTCATGATCCACAGGTGTCGTGCTCGCTCCTCATCCGGGCACGGCCCTCAG
>NZ_JBXUOW010000212.1:0-222 GCF_057196645.1 Micromonospora sp. ATLC16 | reverse complement strand
CAGGCCCGCGGACCCAACATCGATCGCCGCACCTACAAAGCCACCACCAGCATCGACGTCATCACCAGCGACCCTTGACCAACCAGCCGCCGCCCTAACTGAACGGCGTTGCGTCTAGATCGTGCAGCCAGTCGGTGATCGCGGCGAACGACGATGCCCCCGCCAGGACCGCGCAGACCGCGACCGCGAGCAGGCCCGACAGCGGATACCGCACCCCACGCG
>NZ_JBXUOW010000211.1:0-222 GCF_057196645.1 Micromonospora sp. ATLC16 | reverse complement strand
CGTCACCTCGATAGCACCAGCCTTACGCCGAAACGGCCGAGATCCGTACCAATCCCTCCGACTCCTCGGCCTAACGTAAAACGGTCAAATCCCGACCTTGCAAAGGCCCTGCGTCACCACCCCCACCGACACCCCACCCCGTCTCGTGACCGAGGGTGAGCAAGCCGGTCTGCTGCACGCGTTGGCGGCGGTGCCCGATCCCCGCAACCCGCGTGGGCTGCG
>NZ_JBXUOW010000210.1:0-223 GCF_057196645.1 Micromonospora sp. ATLC16 | reverse complement strand
GCCGTTGTCTCCGGCGAAGAACAGGTACATGTTCTGGTCGTCGCCGATGAGCGCCTGGTCGATCGGGCCGGTGTTCGAATTCGAGATCGACCCGCTGAACAGTGTCTGGTGTGCCGACCAGCTGTTCACGTTGGTGGGGTCGGTCGAGGTGCGGTACGAGAACGCCGGCCCACCCCACTGGTAGGCCAGCACCCACACGTCACGCGGGGCGAAGTAGAACAAC
>NZ_JBXUOW010000209.1:0-223 GCF_057196645.1 Micromonospora sp. ATLC16 | reverse complement strand
GGGGTGGTGTGCAGGTGTGTGGGTGGGTAGGGGAGCGTCGTGCCGGGGGTGAAGCAGCCGAGTGATCGAGTTGTGGACGCGGCACGAGTGAGAATGCAGGCATGAGTAGCGGAAGAAGGGTGAGAAACCCTTCCGCCGGATGACCAAGGGTTCCAGGGCCAGGTTAATCCGCCCTGGGTGAGTCGGGACCTAAGGCGAGGCCGAGAGGCGTAGTCGATGGACA
>NZ_JBXUOW010000208.1:0-223 GCF_057196645.1 Micromonospora sp. ATLC16 | reverse complement strand
CGCCCATCCAGGCGGGCCAACGATGGCATGTCGAACGGACGAACAGCTGGCACAACGCGTTCAACCGACTGCAACGCTGCTACGAACGAACCGAGAAGGTCATCGACGCGTCCTTCGACCTCGCCGACGCGATCATTACCGTCCGTAGCCTGATCAGGCGAGCATGGACCACCTACCGGTGGGACACTCGCCCCACCCGCCGCCGATGATCACCACCAATCTG
>NZ_JBXUOW010000207.1:0-223 GCF_057196645.1 Micromonospora sp. ATLC16 | reverse complement strand
CCCTCAGCCAGCGGGCGAGTACCGCCGACAGCACCTCGGCGTCGATGCGGATCAACAGGCGCCACGCTGTCGTCGCGGCGGGAACCCGGTCGGTGAACCCGAGCCGGTTCCATACCGATCGATCCTGGTTGCGGACCCAGTCGGTGACCGCGGCGAACGTGCACGCCCCGGCCAGCACCGCGCAGACCGCCGCCGAGAGGACGCTCACCAGCGGATAGCGCCG
>NZ_JBXUOW010000206.1:0-223 GCF_057196645.1 Micromonospora sp. ATLC16 | reverse complement strand
ACCTGATCCGGGTCGGCCACCAACTCCAGAGTCGATCCCGGCGCACCCGGCTGTTTACCCCGCCGCCTACCGCTGCTCTTGCTCTTGCCCGACTGCGGGAGCGGCCTCGCCGGCCCATCGGACGACGGCGGTTTGGACGAGTTCGACGAGTTCAACCCCAGCCGACGCCGAAGTTCCGCGTTCTCGGCTTCCAGTCGATCCACCCGTTCCCGCAGCTCAACCA
>NZ_JBXUOW010000205.1:0-223 GCF_057196645.1 Micromonospora sp. ATLC16 | reverse complement strand
CGTGAGCGAGGAACCCGTCGAGTAGGTCGGTGCGGTACTGGATGCTCTTGAGCCGGTTCTTGATGATCGCGAGGAGGTGGTCGACGCCGGTGACGGCGAGGTTGCCGATGCCGCGTTTGAGGTGGGACCACACTGCCTCGGTCGGGTTCAGGTCCGGGGCGTAGGCCGGTAGCCGGATGACGGTCAGCCAGTCCCGGGCGTCGATCATCTGCCGCATGGCGGC
>NZ_JBXUOW010000204.1:0-223 GCF_057196645.1 Micromonospora sp. ATLC16 | reverse complement strand
CGCCTGGTCGATCGGGCCGGTGTTCGAATTCGAGATCGACCCGCTGAACAGTGTCTGGTGCGCCGACCAGCTGTTCACGTTGGTGGGGTCGGTCGAGGTGCGGTACGAGAAGGCCGGCCCACCCCACTGGTAGGCCAGCACCCACACGTCACGCGGGGCGAAGTAGAACAACGACGGCGCGACCGCCGAGAACGGCATCTGGTTCTGGCTGGCCGAACCCATC
>NZ_JBXUOW010000203.1:0-223 GCF_057196645.1 Micromonospora sp. ATLC16 | reverse complement strand
GGGGTGGTGTGCAGGTGTGTGGGTGGGTAGGGGAGCGTCGTGCCGGGGGTGAAGCAGCCGAGTGATCGAGTTGTGGACGCGGCACGAGTGAGAATGCAGGCATGAGTAGCGAAAGAAGGGTGAGAAACCCTTCCGCCGGATGACCAAGGGTTCCAGGGCCAGGTTAATCCGCCCTGGGTGAGTCGGGACCTAAGGCGAGGCCGAGAGGCGTAGTCGATGGACA
>NZ_JBXUOW010000202.1:0-224 GCF_057196645.1 Micromonospora sp. ATLC16 | reverse complement strand
ACGGCCACGGCAGGTCGCAACCGCCGCAGCTCCAGATCGGCAGCACCGGCCCATGGGTGCTCACCGCACACCATCCAGAAACCGGGCCACGCTCGCGCGAGCCTGCCGGCTGGTCGCCCATTCCACCTGCCAGCACGGGTACGGAGCCAGCCGCGACCACCACACCCGACAACCGAGGCACAAGCCGTCAAGCCCTCGGACGTGCACCGCGAGGATCGTCCGCT
>NZ_JBXUOW010000201.1:0-224 GCF_057196645.1 Micromonospora sp. ATLC16 | reverse complement strand
TCTTCGTCATCGATCTGCTCGGCGGGGATCCACTGCCGGGCACCGATCAACGCGTGCCCGACGCCCTCGCGCACGTAGGCCAGGTACACCGTGTTGATGCCGTTCTCGACCACCGCCCCGACCACCAGACCCCGCCGCCGTCGTCGGGCCGCGGTAGCCAGCCCGTCGACCACGAACCGGCGCACCACGCTCATGGCCTCCTCGGTGTCCCACACCGCCCGGTT
>NZ_JBXUOW010000200.1:0-225 GCF_057196645.1 Micromonospora sp. ATLC16 | reverse complement strand
CGTGGCCGGCGGGAAAACGGTAGCGGCGCAGCGGCAGGCGTGGCTGGTCTTCGAAGACGAGGCCGGTCAGACGCTGCGCCCACCGAAGGCACGCACCTGGGGACGACGCGGGCGCACCCCCGTGGTCCCGGTGTCGGGCAAGGGCTCCGGCCGCGTCTCGATCGCCGGGCTGACCTGTTACCGGCCCGGCCAGCGGTCCCGACTGATCTACCGCACGATCACCCA
>NZ_JBXUOW010000199.1:0-227 GCF_057196645.1 Micromonospora sp. ATLC16 | reverse complement strand
TGCTGCGGGTTGCGGCGAGTTCGGGGAAGGCTTCCTCCCAGCGATGGCGGAGCTGGGGTGGCAGCCGGAGGGTGGGCCAGAGCCGCCGGAGGAGGTCGGCGTCGAGCCAGGCGTTGAGATCCTCGGCCGTGCTGGCTTCGGTGAGTACCACCTTGTACATGCTGGCCAGGCGTGCGGTCCGGTTCAGGTCGTACTCGGCGTGCCCGGACCAGTCGAGGTGACGCGGA
>NZ_JBXUOW010000198.1:0-246 GCF_057196645.1 Micromonospora sp. ATLC16 | reverse complement strand
AACCCACCTCCATCGGGATACCTCATCACCCCGGCCTACAACGATCACCAACGAAGATCACGCCGACACGCCGACCCACAGTGGACGAACCTGGCCATTCAAGATCTGTATTCACCACCGGGCCGTGGTTGCCTCAGCCTCGATCCGTCAGAGGGTGTGGCTCCCTGCCTGACCGTTTTGGCTTGACCGTTTTGTCCGCTAGGTTTGGGTGTGGGATCGCCACGTGTCGCTGTGGGCGCGCGAGGT
>NZ_JBXUOW010000197.1:0-263 GCF_057196645.1 Micromonospora sp. ATLC16 | reverse complement strand
GGAGGGTCATTCAAAACCCGGTAGCGCGGTTCTGAAGATCTCCAGGGCAGTGACGGTACGTAACACGTCGGGGAAGCCCGTCATGATCCGGTGGTAGCCGGTCTTGAGGATCTTCCAGTTCTTCAAGTGGCTGATGGCGCGTTCGACGGCGGCCAGGGCTCAGGCAAGGTAGCGATATGTCCGTCGTGAGTGTTTCGGGGCGGACGCTCCTGATCGTGGTGGTATAGGCCGGGCGCGGCCTTTCGGTGATCATTCAGGTGTCG
>NZ_JBXUOW010000196.1:0-298 GCF_057196645.1 Micromonospora sp. ATLC16 | reverse complement strand
GTTGCGGACCCAGTCGGTGACCGCGGCGAACGTGCACGCCCCGGCCAGCACCGCGCAGACCGCCGCCGAGAGGACGCTCACCAGCGGATAGCGCCGTCCTCGTGGATCACGTGGGTCAGGCACGCCAGCCAGTGCCACGAACAGGCTGTGATGGTCGCTATCGGTTACCACGGCTGGTGAAGGCATCCCGGTGGGTCGGTGCGGCCGCAGGATCTCGGTGAGTGATGATGGCATCAGCGGGTGCGGTCCTGTTCTGGGTCATGAGGTCTTCGCAAACTCCATGATCACCAACGGGTCG
>NZ_JBXUOW010000195.1:0-298 GCF_057196645.1 Micromonospora sp. ATLC16 | reverse complement strand
CACCAGGTGCTGACCGTTGTACGGCGCATGCGTGAAGTCCTTCAACGACACCCACCCCGACCGCGGCTGCGCCAGCGCACCCGTCGACGACCACCGGTACGACGACGGCAGATCACACGTACCCGACGGCGGCGGCGTGGTCGGCGGCGTAGTGGTCGGTGGCGTGGTCGGCGGCGTCGTGGGACCGCCGAGCGACACGAGGCGGAACTGCTGGTTGGTTTGTCCGTGGCAGTCGTAGAGCTGGATCTGGGCTCCGTTGTTGGTGCTCCAGACGTCGAGGCAGCGTCCGGATTGGACG
>NZ_JBXUOW010000194.1:0-317 GCF_057196645.1 Micromonospora sp. ATLC16 | reverse complement strand
AGGTGTTACGGAGTGTGGCGAAGACGGCGGGGCCGTTGCCGGTCCGGGCTTGGTGGGCGTCTTCACGTAGCGTCACGTCTCTGATGTAGTGCACGCGGTTCTCGATGTGCCCTTCCGCGCGTGCCCATGAGCTGAGGTCGGCGGGTTGGGCCTGTCCGGCGGGCAGGGACACGGTCAGGTACGCCATCTCCCGGGTGGTCTTTCCCTTGATCGTGCGGGTCCGGGTGATCCGTACCGCTTGCTGCGCGTGAGGGAAACCCAGTCCGCCGGGGAGGGTCACGGTGACGGCTTTGACGGTGCGGGTCTCGGTACGGCCG
>NZ_JBXUOW010000193.1:0-330 GCF_057196645.1 Micromonospora sp. ATLC16 | reverse complement strand
GCCGTACCGAGACCCGCACCGTCAAAGCCGTCACCGTGACCCTCCCCGGCGGACTGGGTTTCCCTCACGCGCAGCAAGCGGTACGGATCACCCGGACCCGCACGATCAAAGAAAGACCACCCGGGAGATGGCGTACCTGACCGTGTCCCTGCCCGCCGGACAGGCCCAACCCGCCGACCTCAGCTCATGGGCACGCGCGGAATGGCACATCGAGAACCACGTGCACTACATCAGAGACGTGACGCTACGTGAAGACGCCCACCAAGCCCGGACCGGCAACGGCCCCGCCGTCTTCGCCACACTCCGTAACACCTCGATCGGCTACCACCG
>NZ_JBXUOW010000192.1:0-332 GCF_057196645.1 Micromonospora sp. ATLC16 | reverse complement strand
CGTCTAGATCGTGCAGCCAGTCGGTGATCGCGGCGAACGACGATGCCCCCGCCAGGACCGCGCAGACCGCGACCGCGAGCAGGCCCGACAGCGGATACCGCACCCCACGCGGGTCACGGGGATCCGGGACCGCCGACAAGGCGTGCAACAACCCCGCGCACTCACTCTCGGTGACCGCAGGTGGTGATGTGTCAGGGCTGTCGCCGGCGACGGCGGACAGTGCGGGGATCGGGCATGATGACATCGGCGGGTGAGGTCCTCGGGTGTCGTGAAGCGTAGAGAACTCCATGATCACCGACGCGATCTCACCCGCTCTTCCGGCCTCCACAGAG
>NZ_JBXUOW010000191.1:0-336 GCF_057196645.1 Micromonospora sp. ATLC16 | reverse complement strand
ACTCCCATGATCACCTAGGCGACCTCACCCGCCCCGACCGCCTCCACAGAGGCTAATCACCCCGTGAAATCCCAGCTCAAGCCGCAATCGGTCAAACACGCAACGGCCCTGGGGGTACCGCCGGCTGGAGGTCGACTTCGAATGGCGGACCCCCTGACGCGGGCGCGTCGTCCGCAGGTGTTCGCAGCGTCCTGACTTCTTTCACAATCACGTTGAAGTCCGAGGCAGGGCCCCGGAGTAGTCCGGGAATGTCCGCTTGATCATGGGATGCCGTGGAGGTTGAGGGCGGCTGTGGGCGTGGTGTGAGCGCGGCGGGCGCTGGCGGTGTTGATCCAG
>NZ_JBXUOW010000190.1:0-357 GCF_057196645.1 Micromonospora sp. ATLC16 | reverse complement strand
CCAGTCGAACCGCTGCATCGACGTCACCAACGCCTCCCGCAACAACGGCACCCGCGTCCAGCTCTACGACTGCAACAAGCAGACCAACCAAGCCTGGACCTACAACACCACCAACAAACAACTACGCGTCTACGGCGACATGTGCCTGGACGCCGCAGGCTCCGGCAACGGCGCCGCAATCCAGATCTACACCTGCCACAGCGGCACCAACCAACAGTGGAACATCAACTCCAACGGCACCATCGGCGGCGTCCAATCCGGACGCTGCCTCGACGTCTGGAGCACCAACAACGGAGCCCAGATCCAGCTCTACGACTGCCACGGACAAACCAACCAGCAGTTCCGCCTCGTGTCGCT
>NZ_JBXUOW010000189.1:0-424 GCF_057196645.1 Micromonospora sp. ATLC16 | reverse complement strand
TCGCCACCGGCGGTGTCGGGGTTCGGCCAGCGCATCCAGACGATGGAGCAGGACGCCGCCCGGCGGCGGCTGCTGGACCAAGCGCGAGGCGTACAGCAGCATCCGACAGCGGGCAGGGATGCGTCGACGTCGCGGGAGCGGCGGGTCTCGTACGACGAGTACCTGTCGGCCACCGCGTTGACCTTCGCCCGACGGCACCGGCCTGTGTGGTCGTGGCAACTGTGGCGGCGCGTCTGCCGGTGCGGAGCCGACCTGCCGTGCCGTGCCCGCCACCGGATTCCGATCAATCGTGGGCACTGGCCGCAGGAGGGCAAGCAGTGATCGGCGGGCCGGAGCGGACGATCCTCGCGGTGCACGTCCGAGGGCTTGACGGCTTGTGCCTCGGTTGTCGGGTGTGGTGGTCGCGGCTGGCTCCGTACCCGTG
>NZ_JBXUOW010000188.1:0-441 GCF_057196645.1 Micromonospora sp. ATLC16 | reverse complement strand
CTCCGGCGTCGCCTTCGAGCCGCCGGCGGGCGCGGTGGGCGGCGACGACCCGCCGGCCCGGCCCGGGCCGTCCCCGCCGGCCCTGGCCCGTTCGTGCCCGCCGGTCTGATCTGGATCGTGCCTGCCGGTCTGATCTGGATCGTGTTTGCTGGTCTGGTCCGGGCCGTGCCCGATCGACGGCCGGGTCGCCTCGTCGACAGTCGGGTGCCGGGTCGGTTCGACGCGGGGCGAGGCGGAGGTCATCGGCGGGACGGCTGCGGCACGGAGGGACGCGGCGGTGCCGGCGGGAGACGCACCGGCCGTGGGCAGGGGAGCGGTGTCCCGACCCGACCGGTCGGGCTCGTTGGTCGGCTCGGGCCCGGCTGCGGCCAGCAGCCGACGGCGCGTCTCGGCGTGATCGGTGCGGTGCGCGGGGTCGCGGCGCAGCAGTCCGGCCAGCAC
>NZ_JBXUOW010000187.1:0-446 GCF_057196645.1 Micromonospora sp. ATLC16 | reverse complement strand
GCCAGCAGCGCCGCCCGCCCGGCGGCGGGACCGGCCGGCAGCGCGGCCAGCAGCACCAGGGCGAGCAGGGTCAACCCGGCGCCAGCGCGACAACGGGCGGAGCCGCTGCCGCGACCGGACCCGGTCAGCGCGGTCAACGCGTCGACGGCGAGCAGGCCCAGGAGGACCGCGACCGTCAGCCGCAGTGGGGCCGGCACACCGGCGTACGGCAGCAACAGCCAGGCGGTGAGTATCAGGCAGACACCGGGCGCGGCCTGGTCGAGTAGGCCGCGCAGGCGTCCTCGGATCGACGGCCGCGGCCGGTGCAGGCTGAACAGGCCACCGCCGAGCAGCGCGGTGGTGCCGGCGAGCCCGGCCGCAGCGGCCGCCGGGCGGTATCCGGCGGAGGCCAGCGGCAGCACCGCCGCGGTCAGGCCAGCGGTCACCACCGCGGCGTGCAGCAGGGC
>NZ_JBXUOW010000186.1:0-457 GCF_057196645.1 Micromonospora sp. ATLC16 | reverse complement strand
CACCTGGCGACGCCGCCACCAAGCCCGCGCCCGCTGGTTCCACCAACGCACCAGACTCAACCGCGAATACGCCCTGGTCAACTAGCCAATGGCGGCTGCCGTACTAGTACGGCAGCCGCCGTTTGAGATGTTGCTGCTGGGGCGGGGTGGACGCGAGGCGGCCACCACGTGATCGTCTGTACGTTGTGGACATACTTCAGATCTGGCGGTGGCCGCGTGCCACAGCGTAGCCGTTGGGCGATGGGAGCGGGTGCTGGCCGAGGTGCTGGGCTGTTTCGCGGGCCGGTTCGGGCGGGTGGAGCCGCGCCGTGCTGCGGGGCAGTTCGTGACGGGGCTGCTGGCTGAGCTTGAGGTCAAGACGTGTTGGCAGTTGGCCGAGCAGGCCGGGCATGCTCGGCCGGATGCGATGCAGCGGTTGTTGTACCGGGCGGTGTGGGACGCCGACGCCGTCCGTGAT
>NZ_JBXUOW010000185.1:0-483 GCF_057196645.1 Micromonospora sp. ATLC16 | reverse complement strand
GCCCTGCGGCGATCGCCCGAGCCGCCGCGCGGCGTGGTGTCCCTGCTCGCCGTCGCGGACGCGCCACCGGCCGGCAGCGCCGCCGCGACTCTCGCCCTGGCGCAGGCCATGACGGACGCGGCGGTCACCGCGCCGCTGTGGCTGATCACGCAGGGCGCCGTGTCCACCGGTCCGGCCGACCCGGTCGAGCACCCGGCGCAGGCGCTCACCTGGGGGCTGGGCCGGGTGATCGGCCTGGAGGACCCGCAACGCTGGGGCGGGTTGATCGACCTCGCCGGCCCGCTCGACGGGACCACCGTGGCGCGACTCGCCGTGGCACTGGGCGGACCGGGCGACGAGGACCAACTCGCGGTACGGCCGGCCGGGCTGCTCGTCCGCCGGCTGGTGCGCTCGCCCGCCGGGGAGCCTGCCCCGCCGACGTACCGGCCGCGCGGGACGGTGCTCGTCACCGGCGGCACCGGCACGCTCGGCGCCGAGCTGGCC
>NZ_JBXUOW010000184.1:0-494 GCF_057196645.1 Micromonospora sp. ATLC16 | reverse complement strand
ATCCTCAAGACCGGCTACCACCGGATCATGACGGGCTTCCCCGACGTGTTACGTACCGTCACTGCCCTGGAGATCTTCAGAACCGCGCTACCGGGTTTTGAATGACCCTCCCGGCCTGCCGGCGGGGATCGACGACCTGGACGACCCGAACATCGACTACGCGATCTGGGGCGAGGCCGACGAGGCCTTCCCCGCCTTCGTCGATGCCGTGCTCGCCGGTACGGACGTCTGGAGGGTCCCGGGTGTGGTGGCCCGGAACCCGCAGGGTGGATATCGGATTAACCCGCGCGCCACCTACAACAGGGAGCTGTCCGCGCTGGCCCATCCGGCCCGCGACCTGGTCGACATGGAGGGCTACTTCACGATCGGCGCTTTCCACTCGACTAAGGGGTCGCGCAGATTGGTGGTGATCATCGGCGGCGGGTGGGGCGAGTGTCCCACCGGTAGGTGGTCCATGCTCGCCTGATCAGGCTACGGACGGTAATGATCGCGTC
>NZ_JBXUOW010000183.1:0-521 GCF_057196645.1 Micromonospora sp. ATLC16 | reverse complement strand
CACCAGACACTGTTCAGCGGGTCGATCTCGAATTCGAACACCGGCCCGATCGACCAGGCGCTCATCGGCGACGACCAGAACATGTACCTGTTCTTCGCCGGAGACAACGGCCGCATCTACCGCGCCAGCATGCCCATCGGGAACTTCCCCGGCAGCTTCGGCTCCAACTACACCACCATCATGACCGACTCAACGAACAACCTGTTCGAAGGCGTCCAGGTCTACAAGCTCCAAGGCCAACAGCGGTACCTGATGCTTGTCGAGGCGATCGGCTCCCAGGGCCGCTACTTCCGCTCCTTCACCGCCACCAGCCTCGGCGGCAACTGGACCCCCCAAGCCACCAGCGAGAGCAACCCATTCGCCGGCAAGGCCAACAGCAACGCCACCTGGACCAACGACATCAGCCACGGCGAACTCATCCGGTCAAACGCCGACCAGACCATGACCATCGACCCCTGCAACCTGCAACTGCTCTACCAAGGCCGCTCACCCAACTCCGGCGGCGACTACGGCCTGCTGCC
>NZ_JBXUOW010000182.1:0-559 GCF_057196645.1 Micromonospora sp. ATLC16 | reverse complement strand
ACGGCTTTGACGGTGCGGGTCTCGGTACGGCCGTGGCCGGTCTCGCGGGTCTGGTCCCCGACCGGGATCTGCGCCCAGGGCAGGGCTTTGAGCTGGGCGTGCAGGGTCGGTTGGTTGCCCTTGACCGCGACCATCAGATGCCCGCCGGCGGCGGCGAGCAGTTCGGCGTGCCCGGTCTGGGCGTGGAGTGCGTCCGCGACGATCAGGACGTCTTTCAAGGATCCGAGTTGGGCGGCGACCAGGCGCAGCAGTGGGGTGAACGCGGGGATTTCGTTGGACTTCGCCGCGATCTGTACCTGGGCGAGGACGATGCCGGTGCTGGTGTCGTACGTCGACAGCAGGTGGACCTGCCGGCCGTCAGGGAGCCTGGCTCCGCGTTCGACCTTGCCGTCAACGGCGATGACGAGGCGCCACCGGCGTCCGGTCACCACGACCGGTGCCGCCCGGGCCCTCAGCCAGCGGGCGAGTACCGCCGACAGCACCTCGGCGTCGATGCGGATCAACAGGCGCCACGCTGTCGTCGCGGCGGGAACCCGGTCGGTGAACCCGAGCCGGTTCC
>NZ_JBXUOW010000181.1:0-582 GCF_057196645.1 Micromonospora sp. ATLC16 | reverse complement strand
CCGCCCGACCTGTCGACCACCGGCCGCCCCGCCGTTGGTGGGCCGGTCGCCGCCGCCGGGCTCCGGCGGCAGGTCGCGGCCGAGACGGTCGAGCAGGACGCCGGTGAGCACCCCGGCGGTGACCGCCGGGTCGGCGGCGTGTGGCTGCTCGCCCTCGCCCCGACGCGGCGGAGGCATCCGGCAGACCCGGCTGAGCAGGGTGTCCAGCACCGGGGCGGGCAGGCCGGGGAGCAGGTCGCGGACCCGACCGTCCAGTTCGCGGTGCAGCCGGGCGAGGTCGTCGCCGCGCGGTGGATGACCGAGCAGTTCGCTGGCGAGGTCGCGCAGCAGCGGCGGTGCCACGGCGGCCAGCCCCAGCCCGACATCGGCGTGCGCGCCGCGCAGGTCGTGGTGCAGCCGGTCGCGATCACCGGCCCGGACGCCGCGCACCACCCGGTGCAGCAGCTCCCGGGAGTCGGCGATGCGTTCGTCAGGTTGCTCCGCCGGACCCTCCCGCCCGCCGGTCAGCTCGGCCACCCGCACCGACCACCAGCGACGCAGCCGCACCTCGCCGGCCGGCTCGGGCGCGGCGACCACCGGTTC
>NZ_JBXUOW010000180.1:0-647 GCF_057196645.1 Micromonospora sp. ATLC16 | reverse complement strand
GGGTGGCTTGTCCGAGGGCGTCGGCGAAGATGCGCGGGTCGAAGCCGCGGTCGGCGCGGCGCGCGAGGGCGATCAGGGCGTCGCGGGTGTAGCGGCCGGATCGGATGGTGGCGTCGATGTCGATGAAGTCCCGGGCGAACGCTCGTCCGTAGAGGGCGCTCATCTTGTTCGCGACCGCATCGTCGGGGTGGAGTACCGGTCCGATCGCCATGAGGATCGGTTCGTTGGCGCGCCAGTCCACGCCGAGTTCGACCTTGGCAACCCGCACACCGTCGGTGACGGCCAGCCGGGCGAAGGTGTCGTACTGCCGCTCGGTCTCGACGGTGAGGCCGTCGTCTCGGTAGGCGTGCACGACGGCGGTGAACTCCCGCCGGCGGTCCCAGGCGGTGAACAGGTCGACGTCCTCGCTGGGCCGCTCGAGAAGTCCGGCGGCCTGGACCGCGTAGCCGCCGGCCAGAGCGAAGCCGTATCGGTCGGCCGCGCCGAGCCCGGTACGGGCGAGGCGTTCGTGGAAGGGGTCCACCGCTATGCCGCGTTGCTGCGGGTTGCGGCGAGTTCGGGGAAGGCTTCCTCCCAGCGATGGCGGAGCTGGGGTGGCAGCCGGAGGGTGGGCCAGAGCCGCCGGAGGAGGTCGGCGTCGAGCCAGG
>NZ_JBXUOW010000179.1:0-665 GCF_057196645.1 Micromonospora sp. ATLC16 | reverse complement strand
ATACAGATCTTGAATGGCCAGGTTCGTCCACTGTGGGTCGGCGTGTCGGCGTGATCTTCGTTGGTGATCGTTGTAGGCCGGGGTGATGAGGTATCCCGATGGAGGTGGGTTGTCCGCGCGGGGGCGGGCGAAGCGTGAGGCGGTACGGCGGCAGGCTGCCGGGTGGTTCGCCCAGGATGTGTCGGTGCCGGAGATCGCGCGCAGGCTGCGGGTGTCGCAGACCGCGGTGTACGGCTGGCGCAAGCGGTGGCAGGCCGGCGGTGAGCAGGCCCTGGCGTCGAAGGGGCCTGGTGGGTCTCGGTGTCGCCTGGATGAGGGCCGGCTGCGGCGCCTGGCCGATGCCCTGGAGCAGGGGCCGGCGGCGCACGGCTTCGGTAGTGATCAGCGGTGGACCCTGGCCCGGGTGTCAGACCTGATCGCCCGGATGTTCCGCACCCGGTACACGCTGCGCGGCACGGCGAACATCATGTACCGGCTCGGCTGGTCGGTGCAGGTGCCCAAGCACCGTGCGGTCGAGCGGGACGAAGCCGCGATCACCACGTGGCGGCGGGAGACGTGGCCGGCGGGAAAACGGTAGCGGCGCAGCGGCAGGCGTGGCTGGTCTTCGAAGACGAGGCCGGTCAGACGCTGCGCCCACCGAAGGCACGCACCTGGGGACGACGCGG
>NZ_JBXUOW010000178.1:0-686 GCF_057196645.1 Micromonospora sp. ATLC16 | reverse complement strand
GCGCTGGCCGACCGGTGCGCCGAGGTGGCCGCCGAACGGGACCGGATCGCCGCCGAGCACGACGACGCGCCACCCGTCCCGGTGACCCGGCCGGCACCACGCGCCGGCCGACCCGGCGCACCGCTGTGGCGGCTGGTCAGTTTCACCGACGGGGTGACCGGCGCGGACGCGGCGGCCGTCGAGGCGGCGCTGCATGCGGCCGGGCTGCTGGACGCCTGGCTGCACCCCGACGCCGGGACGGCGACGACCGCGCTGGCCGGCGACGACCTCGACGGCTACCTGCTGCCGCTGCCGCCGCACCGGCGGCCCACCGGGGCCACCCTCGCCGACGTGCTGGCCCCCGAGGAACAAGACGACGTGCCCGCCGCGCGGATCACCGAGGTGCTCACCTCGGTGGCGCTTGCCGACGTGACCACGCCCGACGCCTCGCCGGCCACCATCGACGTGGACGGCCGGTACGCCCAGGGCATCGCCGCCGGCCGATTCGCCAAGACCTCCTGCGAGTACATCGGCGCGACCGCCCGGGCCGCCCGCCGCGCCGCCCGGGTCACCGAGTGCGAGCGGCTGCTGGCCGTCATCGACGCCGACCTCGGCGCGGTGGACCGCGACCGTGCGTCCGTCGAGGCGCTGCTCGCGGCAGTGGACGCGGCCGCCGCGCAACTGCCGGCACCCGCACCGGTCCACAC
>NZ_JBXUOW010000177.1:0-731 GCF_057196645.1 Micromonospora sp. ATLC16 | reverse complement strand
CCACGCGCACCCCGTCGGCGTACGCGTCGGTGCAGATGTCGATCGCCAACTGCCCCTTCGTGCGGAAGCGCAGGTCAGCCGGTATCCCTGTTCCACGGGCGGTGTCTTCGTCATCGATCTGCTCGGCGGGGATCCACTGCCGGGCACCGATCAACGCGTGCCCGACGCCCTCGCGCACGTAGGCCAGGTACACCGTGTTGATGCCGTTCTCGACCCGGCCCGCGCACCCCATGTACTGCCGCTTGACCCCGCACGTGGCACTGCCCCGCTTC
Source organism: Micromonospora sp. ATLC16 (assembly GCF_057196645.1). NCBI lineage: Bacteria > Bacillati > Actinomycetota > Actinomycetes > Micromonosporales > Micromonosporaceae > Micromonospora > Micromonospora sp. ATLC16. The sequence continues at coordinate 459 of NZ_JBXUOW010000177.1, read as the reverse complement.
TGCTGACCGGTCTCGTCCAACGCCCCGACCACCAGACCCCGCCGCCGTCGTCGGGCCGCGGTAGCCAGCCCGTCGACCACGAACCGGCGCACCACGCTCATGGCCTCCTCGGTGTCCCACACCGCCCGGTTCAACAACCGCTGCACGCGATCCGGGGTGCGGTCCCCAACATGCTCGGCGATCGTCCACCCGTTACGTTTCGGCAGGTCACTGGCCACCGCGGACACATACTTGTCCGCCTGCTGCCACGTCTGCGTCCGCACGAAACACGACCGCAACCGCTCCACCAGATCGGCCCGCACCCGCTGAACCCGACCAGCGGCTATCCTGGCAGCCGCAGCCGCCCTCGATTTTGTTGTCTTCACACACACATGATCATCAGGGCGGCTGCACCCATCTCACCCACCCCACCCACACCGTCCACCCTGGTCAGACGACCAATGGCGGCTGCCGTACTAG
>NZ_JBXUOW010000176.1:0-741 GCF_057196645.1 Micromonospora sp. ATLC16 | reverse complement strand
TGCGCCCCGCACCAGGCGTGCTCGGCATCGGTCAGATGCCGGTAGGCGGCGTAGCCGTCACGCACCAGGGCGCCGGTGAACCCGGGCAGCACCCCACCGGCGTCGATGTCGGCCGCCGACCGGCCCCCCACATGGAACAACGTCAGCTCGGGTGTGCAGGCCACGTGCACGTATTTCAACCCGCCGGCGAGGCGGGCCGGGGTCTCATCGGCGTGCAACACCCGCTCGGTGTGCAGCAGCGCGGCCAGATGCGAGACGAACGGTCCGAGCCGGCGTGCCGCCTCAGTGACCACCTGATGCACGAACCCGGTCGACACACCCACCCCGAGCAGATCACCCACCAGCGCGGCGACCCGCCCGTACGGCAGGAACTGCGCCGCCCGGGCATACACGACTGCGGCCTTGACGCCTGTGCCGTACTGCACCCGGCCGGACACCCCGTCCGGCACCGCCGGCTCGCTGACCTGCCCACACCGGACACACCGCACCGCAACAAGCCGGTGTTCGGTGACCTGCGGCCGGCGTTCGGGCAGCTCCACCACCTGCCGGCGCTGCCGCCCGTACTCGCGGCCATCAGCCAGCCCTGCCCCACAGGCCGGGTTGACACACCGCTGCGGCCGATGCTCCACCACCTGATCCGGGTCGGCCACCAACTCCAGAGTCGATCCCGGCGCACCCGGCTGTTTACCCCGCCGCCTACCGCTGCTCTTGCTCTTGCCCGACTGCGGGAGCGGCCTCGCC
>NZ_JBXUOW010000175.1:0-755 GCF_057196645.1 Micromonospora sp. ATLC16 | reverse complement strand
GGATCCGGCCGCCGCGTCTAATTAGGACGCCGTGCGCTCGGTCACGCCCACCCCGACGGTCACACACCGTGACATCCGCGAGCATCAACCTACTTTTGAATGGCCCTCCTGGAACTCCGGCGACAATCCTCGCTGAACCAGTTTCCGGACCCCATTGCACGAGCTGCCAGGTGAATCCCTCCAGTACACTAGGCGACTGGACCGGCAGTTTGCCGATCGAGTTCGGTGCGACCAAGAAGAACAATCGCCCGTCAACCACCACCGGCGATTGCACCCAGGCAACCGACGCACAATCGCTATCCCCGCCGCTAACATTAAACGCTTTTCCGTCTATCTTTACGATCGAATCAAAATCCTCGAGGTTGCGATTTACAAGAGATTGTATGCCAATACCGCATCCGCGTGGTACTTCCGCATACCCAGTCGCCTCGCCATCGACAAGAGCTACATCTCCAAGAAACGGAACCGATGCATGTGACTCAAGCCGAGGTTCATCCTCGGAGTAGGCAAGCAACTCCGTGCGAGTGCCGGAATCGCACTCGACCGCCACTCTTAGCCCCCCACTCGGCGAACGATGAAGGAAGCTCAGAGAACCGTCTTCACATATCGATTTGGCGGCGGTTTGATCCAGAACAAGCTCACCGGACCAGGGCTATTGCGTAGTCGGTTGAAGGGTGTTTGAGCTGGGGTTTTGGGTGGGGAGTCCGCGAGGTAGGGGTCCATGTAGGACGGGTGCGACCCGTTGGTGATCATGG
>NZ_JBXUOW010000174.1:0-784 GCF_057196645.1 Micromonospora sp. ATLC16 | reverse complement strand
CCCGAGGTTCATCGCGCGGGGTGCGGTCGGTGACGGTACGGGTCACCGTGGCGCGAGCGACGCCACCGTCCCGGCGGGCCGCGCCGCCCGCCCGCCCGGCCGCCCGACCGGCGGTTCCCCGGCCACCGTCGAGGACCTGGAGGGCCGGCCGGAACGGGTCCTGCGACCGGTTGCTGCGCGGAGTGCGGCGCTGCTCCGCGCGTCCGGTGCCGGAGGGCGCGGCGCCCTCCCGGATGGAGCGGCCCCGGGGGGTGTAGGCGCGGGCATCGGAGATGCCGCCGATGCTCGGCTCCGCCGGGTGGGGCGGCACGCCCCGCTGCCCGACGCCACGCGACGAACCGCGCCGGGAGCCTTCGGCGTCCCGGCGCGGTTGCTCCGACCTCGGTGGCACGGCTTACCCCTGCCCGCCCTGCTGGCTGGCGATGGAGAGCTGCCCACCGGCCGGCTGCGGCACCCCGATCACCTTGCCGTCCGGCAGTCGGATGTACGCCAGGTCGTCCGACTCGACCAGCCCCAGCTTGCGGGCCTGGGCGGCGAGGTTGCCCGGCGACTCGGACTCGGCGATCTGCTTCTTCAGCTGCTGCTGCTCCACGTCGAGCTTGGCCTGCTGCTGCTGCAGCTCGTCCAGCCGGAAGGCGTTCTCGTTGATCTTCGTGTTGACCGCCAGGATGCCCAGCACCCCGCCGACGACCAGCACCACCACCAGCGCCGCGAACGGCGCCCGCGGCACCCGCACCGGCGGCGGCGGCGCCACCCGCAGCCGCGGCGACTCCGACCGCTCGGC
>NZ_JBXUOW010000173.1:0-846 GCF_057196645.1 Micromonospora sp. ATLC16 | reverse complement strand
GCGACGTTCATCGTTGCGACGCTCACCTCGGAAGCCGCTGTCCCGCCGTGCCTCGTCGCGGTATCCGCCCCGCTCGCCCTCGTGCCGACGGAAGCCACCCTCACGACGGTCGCCGCTCCGGAAGCCACCCTCACGACGGTCGCCGCTCCGGAAGCCGCCCTCACGACGGTCAGCGCCACCGTCACGGCGGTCGTTGCCGCGGAAGCCGCCTTCCCGGCGCTCACCGTCGCGGAAACCGCCCTCACGGCGGTCTCCACGGAAGCCGCCAGATGCCCTGTCGCCGCCCCGGAAGCCAGCCGAGCGCTCGCCACCGTCACGTCGGAAGCCGCCCTCGCGGCGGTCCCCACGGAAGCCGCCAGCGTCACGGTCCCTGTCGCCGGAGCCGTCGCGCCCGCCGAAGCCACGGTCGCTGCGCTCACCCCGGAATCCACCGCCCGAACGGCCGCTGTCGCGGAAGCCGCCCTCGCGACGGTCACCGTCCCGCCGGAAGCCTCCGGACCTGGGTCGATCGCCGCCGTCACGAGAGCCGCGCTCCTCCCCCCGGTCCTGGCGCGACGGGCGGTCGCTGCGGCGGGAACCGCCGTCGCGATCCGCCGGCCGGCCCTCGTAACCCCGGGGGCGGTCCCCGCCCTGAGGTGCTGAACTCACAGGTACATCCTTCCTGAGTACGCCGTATGAACGACGCAACGCAGTCGAGGGCCGACCCGATCCCGGGTGGCCCTCGACTGTGACGTGTGTCCGGCGGTGTCCTACTCTCCCACACCCTCCCGGGTGCAGTACCATCGGCGCTGGAGGGCTTAGCTTCCGGGTTCGGAATGAGACCGGGCGTTTCCCCTCCGCCATGAC
>NZ_JBXUOW010000172.1:0-877 GCF_057196645.1 Micromonospora sp. ATLC16 | reverse complement strand
GGATCCGGCCGCCGCGTCTAATTAGGACGCCGTGCGCTCGGTCACGCCCACCCCGACGGTCACACACCGTGACATCCGCGAGCATCAACCTACTTTTGAATGGCCCTCCTGTTTTAGGTGGGCGGCGTGCTCTATTGCCGCAGAGCGAGCGTTGTCTCCGATGGGAGGCCGTCGCCGACTACCCGGCGTTGGACCACGAGCGGCTGGACAGAACGAGGCGATAACCGTCCGGATCCTCGACCGTGACACCCCACCGATCCCAGTACGCGCCTTGGGAAACGCGCTTGCCGCCGGCCTGTTCAAGGCGGGCCAGGAGCGTGTCGTCGATCGGCTCGGACAGATAGAGCACAAGTAGATCTTCGCTCGTCGGTGTCGGCTGCAGGGAGAGGCTTGGGCCCCCAACCAGTTCCAGATGCCATGACGCCTCGCGCCAGCCCAGCATCAGCAGGTCGTGTTCCCCGGGTTCTCCCGCAGCCCGGTAGAGCACCTCCAGTCCCAGCCCTTGCACATAAAAGCGTTCCACCGTCGCAAGGTCGCGACTGGGCCTGGCGAGGCGAATACTCACCTTCGGATCGATCATTCAGACAGCTCCATCCAGACGATTGACGATCAGGCTGCAAGCTGAACCTTGTTTGAAGTCAAGGCGCCCTCGACGCGCCACCCCAGGATCAAGCATCCGCTTCTGCCGCGAAGTGCTCGCTACGTTCGGTGACCGTTCTCCCGGCTGCCTTCTCAATCGTTTGGCAGGGCCGACAGATTGCAGCCAGGAGGGTCATTCAAAACCCGGTAGCGCGGTTCTGAAGATCTCCAGGGCAGTGACGGTACGTAACACGTCGGGGAAGCCCGTCATGATCCGGTGGTAGCCGGTCTTGAGGAT
>NZ_JBXUOW010000171.1:0-886 GCF_057196645.1 Micromonospora sp. ATLC16 | reverse complement strand
CACCAGATCCGGGGCTATAATCCGGGGGAGGCCGCCAGGTTGCACCAGATACTAAGGGGGGGCGCGCAAACCCCCCCCCCCCGATGCTCCCAGGCCCCTCCCGGCCGGTGCGGCGGAATGTGGCACGCCGACCTTCGGACCGACCCGACGATGACTGGCTGTCCCCGCCTGACCGTTGTCTACTGGCCGTGCACCCCATCCTGCCCGTACACCGGTAACCGCGGCCGGTTCGCGCCGCCCCGCCGACCCCCGCCCGCTGGACCTGGCCGCCGCGACTGAACATGCACCGTGTCGCTCGGCCAGCGGACGAAGGGACGAAGCGAACAACAGCCGCTTCCCGTGGTAGGACTCAAAGACGGTACGTGGCCCACCCCCGGCCTTGTCAACCCACCCCCGACGAGTCGTCGCACCCGACCCGGCGTGTCGCGGCACCACCGCGGCGGCCAGCCCGAACCCATCACCCGCCGACCCACGACAGTCGCCCTGCACCCTGGTCACACCAGCAACGACCGCAGCAACCCCCGAGCCGCCCCCCGGTGCTCCTCGGCGAGCAACCCGGCCGCGGCCAGCACGTAGTCGGTGTCCACCACCGGGCGGGCCGCCCGTGGCAACGCCCACCCACCGGCATGGTCGGTCAACACCGCGTCCAACACCCCGGCCGCGTCATCCGCCCCGGCATGCCGCAGCACCCCACCGGAACCGACCAGCAGCCGCACGTCCCGCAGATCCCGGCCGGCCCGCTCACCGGTACCCACCCCCCGGGCGTGCCGGCGCAACGCCACCGTCGCCGCCAACGCCGCGACCCGCGCATCGACGGCCCGCCCGGCGGCACCGGCCGGCAGGAACCCGGGATCGGCGGCCCGCACCGCAGCCTCGGCCGCCAACC
>NZ_JBXUOW010000170.1:0-894 GCF_057196645.1 Micromonospora sp. ATLC16 | reverse complement strand
CTAGTACGGCAGCCGCCATTGGCTAGTTGACCAGGGCGTATTCGCGGTTGAGTCTGGTGCGTTGGTGGAACCAGCGGGCGCGGGCTTGGTGGCGGCGTCGCCAGGTGCTCCAGTGCTCGGCGTGGCCGGGCGGCGTCGGCCGGTGTTGGAGGCTGGCCAGGAGTCGTCGGGTTTCGGGGACGGTCAGGGGGATCAGGCCGGGCTCGGCCGGTGGTGGCTGGTCAGGTGTGTTCGGTGGTGGCGCCTGGGTGTCGGTGCGGTATCGCAGGTCAGCGGCGGTGACCGCGCAGATGGCGAGGGCGGCCATGACCAGCACGGTGTGCCGGGCGATCGCGGTGTACAGCCGAGCTTGGCACTGGTCCAGGCCGAAGTGGTCCTTGCCGAACTCGAAGTCCTCCTCGACCGGCCAGCGCAGTCCGGCGGCGCGGATCAGCCTCGTCTTGGTCACCTTCTGCCCTTCGGGCACGTAGCAGTAGTGAAAAGCCAGCTCGCCGCTGCGCAGGTGACGGCGGATGAGCAGATGATGCCGGGGTGAGGCGGTGGCGATCCACGCCCAGGCATACCAACGCGCCCCTTTCGACCCCGTACCAGCCGACCGGACCTCCCACCGACGCGTGTCCTTGACCAGCCGTTCGACGGCCTGTGCGCAGGTCAGCTTCGCCCCCGAGGGCAGGCTGGTCATGAAGGTGGAAGCGACCCGCAGCACGTACGCCTGCTGGTGCTGTTCGAAGAACTCCCGCAACTGCGTGCAGCCTCCGTAGACCTCGTCCCCGCAGACCACATCCACGCGCACCCCGTCGGCGTACGCGTCGGTGCAGATGTCGATCGCCAACTGCCCCTTCGTGCGGAAGCGCAGGTCAGCCGGTATCCCTGTTCCACGGGCGGTGTCTTCGT
>NZ_JBXUOW010000169.1:0-922 GCF_057196645.1 Micromonospora sp. ATLC16 | reverse complement strand
CAGGAGGGCCATTCAAAAGTAGGTTGATGCTCGCGGATGTCACGGTGTGTGACCGTCGGGGTGGGCGTGACCGAGCGCACGGCGTCCTAATTAGACGCGGCGGCCGGATCCCAGATAGATCAACTTTGTGTGGAAGATGATCGAGGGCCAACCGCCGCGCTGTGAAAGTATGACAGGACTCCCGACCGACCGGCTTGCTGACCCGACCGGCCGGGTCCGTGAGATCGTCGGCGACGAGTGGGAGAAACCCCCGGTCGGACGTCCGCACGTGTTGCCGCTGCCCACAGCGTTGGTAGCGGTGCTGTTCGGACTGCGGCACAACATCGCCGACGAGGTCGTGGCCGAGGTGTTCGGCTGCTCGCAGGCCACGATCACCCGCTATCACCAGATCCTGCAGCCGGTCCTGCGCTGGGTGACCCGGCCCGAGGTCGACCAGCGCCTGGAGCGGACCCGCCGCGAGGGTGTGCTGGTCGACGGGTTCGTCGCCCCGGTCGGCGAACGCGAACACTACGACGGCCTGTTCTCCGGCAAGAAACACGTGTGTGGGCAGAACGTGCAGGTCATCGCGAACCTCGACGGCCTGGTCGCGGATGTCGGCGAGCCGGTCAACGGCGCCCGCCACGACGCGGCCGCGTTCTTCATCTCCGGCATCGCCGACCGCTGGGCAGACCACTACGCCGCCGGCGGCCCCGGGATGATCGGCGACGGCGGCTACCAGGGCACCGGCCCGATCACCCCACACAAGAAACCACCCCGAGGCGAGCTGACCGACAAGCAGAAGGCCTACAACTACAGCGTCAACCGGCTCCGCGCCGCCGTCGAACGCGCCATCAGCCACTTGAAGAACTGGAAGATCCTCAAGACCGGCTACCACCGGATCATGACGGGCTTCCCCGACGTGTTACGTACCGTCACTGCCCTG
>NZ_JBXUOW010000168.1:0-930 GCF_057196645.1 Micromonospora sp. ATLC16 | reverse complement strand
GTTCCCGATTTTCCAGGGGCAGAGGCTGACGTTGCGTAGGGCTTTGAAGGTCATCTTGAGTAGGCTGTTGCCGCGTTCGCCGACCGCGCGGAGCCGGTTGTGGGCATGGTTGAACGTCAGTTGCTGGTCGGTGAGCTGGCCGTTCTTGGGTGTTTTGAAGGCGACGGCGATGGTGTCGGCTTCGCCTTCGTAGCCGAGGTCGGCCAGGGTTCGGACGTTGTCGCGGATCTCCGCGAGGGTGGACAGCAGGCCGGGGTGGGTGCGTAGGCAGTTGGTGTCGTGTTCCCGGCCGGGGCGTACTGGTGAGGTCCATAGCGGCCAGCCGTCGGGTGCGGTCAGGACCTGGATGTTGCCGCCGTGGTTCTTGTGTTTGGCCGACCACCACAGGTCGACGCCGGGGGTGGGGCCCGGTGTCGACACCCGGTCGGTCTCGATGAGGGTGCCGTCGAGCAGGACGTAGTCGTAGCCGGCGGCCTTCGCGGCCAGCAGTGCGCCGTGTAGGCGGGGAGCTTGGGCGGCCAGGATCGCGATGGCCTCGTGCAGGTTGTCGTAGCCGGTGGACAGGCTGATCGTGTTGTCGCGGGCCAGTTGGCTCATCCGGGTGCCGTCGAGCAGCCAGCGTAAAACGAGCACGGCCTGCCGGAAGCAGGTCAGCGCCCGCCGCCCCTGACGGGTGCCGCGACGGAGACGTTCGGCGTGCAGCAGGCCGGAGAGGCGCAACACGGTCTCGTCGCGTACCGGGAGCGTGGCGGTATAGGTGATACTCATGGGCGGCGCGGAACTCCGGGTGAGTGGACTGTGAGAGGAACACTTCGTACCGGCGTTCCGCGCCCTTACTGGTTCATCCCGCTCATCTGGGCGATTCCTCTACGCCTTGGACCTTCCGGACACTGCACTCGGTGATCAGCGCCTTACCCGGAAAGGCTCATT
>NZ_JBXUOW010000167.1:0-989 GCF_057196645.1 Micromonospora sp. ATLC16 | reverse complement strand
CAGGGTCATTGCGTTGTCGGATAGACGCTGGTCACGGCGGTGATGAGGTCGTGTGGGCGGCGGTTGGCGCGTCGGGTGGCGCGGGCGATGTTGGCCTCGCCGTTCGTGCGGTGGTAGCCGATCGAGGTGTTGCGCAGGGTGGCCAGGATGGCGGGTCCGGTGCCGGTGCGGGCTTGGTGGAGGTCTTCACGGAACGTGACGTCCCGGACGTGGTGTACGCGGTTCTCGATGTGCCATTCGCGCCGGGCCCAGTCCTGCAGGTCGGCGGGTTGGGCCTGCTCGGCGGGTAGAGACACCGTGAAGTAGGTGGTCTCGCGGCTGGTCTTCCCGCCGGTGGTGCGGGTCCGGATGATCCGGATGGCCTGCTGCGCGTGAGGGAACCCGATTCCGCCTGGGGTGTGCACGGTGATGGCTTTGACGGTGCGGGTCTCGCGGCGGCCGTGCCCGGTGTCGCGGCGGCGGTCGCCGAGTGGGACGTCGGACCAGGGTAGGGCTTTGAGCTGGGCGAACAGGGTGGGCTGGTTGCCTTTCGTGGGGATCATCAGGTGGGCGCCGCGGGCGGCGATCTCGTCGGCGTGGGCGGTCTGGGTGTGCAGCGCGTCGGCGATGAACAGCAGGCCGGTCAGGGTGCCCAACACGGTCTCGACCGCGTCGAGCAGCGGCGCGAATGCGGGGATTTCGTTCGACTTCGCGGCGATGGTGACCTGGGCCAGGACGATGCCGGTGCTGGTGTCCAGCGCGGAGAGCAGGTGGACCTGGCCGCCGTCGCGGCGGCGGGCACCCCGAAGGGTTTTCCCGTCCACGGCGATCACCGTCCGGTACCGGTGTGGCCGAGGCGTGGTCACCGGCCGGGCGCGGGCGGTCAGCCAACCTGCCAGGACGGTGGACAGCAGCCCGTCGTCCAGGCGAGTCAGCAGCCGCCACACCGTCGTGCCCACCGGCACCCCATGATCGAACCCGAGCCGGTCGCGGGCCTGCTCGTCTAGATC
>NZ_JBXUOW010000166.1:0-1063 GCF_057196645.1 Micromonospora sp. ATLC16 | reverse complement strand
GTCGAGCACGTCTCTGCTCACGTCACTGGCAGCGACTCTCGCAAGCAGCTCGCCGGCCTCGGCGGCGTGGTCGACCGGCGCATCCACCAGGCCAACAAGCACGCCTCCCGCACCGAGAATCTGATCCAGGTGGCGCGCCGTGTCCGCTGTCGGAGCCTTCAGCCCTGTCTCCAACTCGTGCAGATGACTCTTACTCCGATGCGCGAGCTGCCCCAGAGATCGAAGCGACAGGCAACGCCGCTCCCGAAACTCACGCAGAGCTACGCCGAAGCGCGGATCGACGGACGAGGCCATAACGCCGCTCCAAGCTCAACAGGCCAGGCGAACCCGCCCAGCCGCCACCCCATCGACCGTACCCGCAACATCGCACGCCGTTGACCCCTCGCTTGTAAGTTCTGGGCGCTCCGTCCAGGCCGGTCCGCGTCTGTCTCTGACCTCGAGCGGTATCCGCACCCGTCCACCCGCACCCATGTCCGTCTCTCCCCATTGCTGTCGACAGCACCAGGACAGCCGCTCCGCGCTGCACGAGGCAACGCCCCTCTTGGCACCCTCGACTGCTCGCCCTGCCGGACGAACTGCTGTAGTTAGCTGCTGTACGGGCAGCAGAAAGGCCACCTCCCGAACCCGGGAAGTGGCCTTGACGTGCGTGGACCATACTTGGCAGAATCCGAACCACATTCCCCAAGCTCACGGCCCAGCGGTGGCCGTCTCGCCGGTTCGGCGGCGACGTGCCTGGCACGACCAATGAGGCTCTACGAGACGGCCGAGTGGACATGAGCCCTGCGATGCACCTGCCGAGCGCGACAGCGATGCGGCCATCGACACCTGCCGGACGAACACCTCCGGCCGCCGGCCCACCGGTCACCACCTCCCACCCTCAACGATGAGAGACAGCCTGCCCGACGAATCCACTGAACCGACGGATTACACGATCAACGTTCAGAGACGAGGCACTAGTACGGCAGCCGCCATTGGCTAGTTGACCAGGGCGTATTCGCGGTTGAGTCTGGTGCGTTGGTGGAACCAGCGGGCGCGGGCTTGGTGGCGGCGTCGCCAGGTGCTC
>NZ_JBXUOW010000165.1:0-1083 GCF_057196645.1 Micromonospora sp. ATLC16 | reverse complement strand
CCGCACGAACGGCGAGGCCAACATCGCCCGCGCCACCCGACGCGCCAACCGCCGCCCACACGACCTCATCACCGCCGTGACCAGCGTCTATCCGACAACGCAATGACCCTGAGGTGCTCGCACAGCGCCCGCGCCTCGTCCTCGTGCTCGAAATGCCACGCGCAGTGCGACGTCGCAGTCCGGGCGGCGTCAGATCCGTCGCGCGGTAGTGAGGTGATCTCGTGTGTCCTGAACGCAGGAAGGAGCTGGTGTAGGCCAGGTTCTTGACGCGGTGCTGCGTGGAAGATGAAGGTCTGGCCCTTCGGAGCCGTCCTGCGGTGGGCGGCTTCAAACCGCCTCATGCTGCGTTGGTTGAAGACCGTCGTGGTGAGCGATGAGGGAAAGGCGTCGTCAAGGCGTCAGGTAGGGATCGGGAAGGCGAGCGCAAGCGAATCGTTGCTGACGTGTCGAAATCTCAACAGGTGACATCAGAACCGGGGCGTGAGATCGGCTTCGGGATAAGTCTGGCGTGTGCTCCGCTTATTGGCCAGGCGGTGTCCGGCATGTAGACGACGCGAGCCCGGTCTGCGGCTTTCACGTGGAACAGGAGAAGGCGTGTTCCGACACTGCTTGCCCGGGTATGGGTGGGCGACAGGGAGTATCTCGAAGCGGGGAGACCGTGAGGGAGTGAGTACCGTCGCGGGGCGCGCTGGCGGACCGGTTCGTAGTAGCGGTGAAGGTTCTGTAATGGGGCTGGAGCGAAGGGGCCGGGTTGTTCGTGGCTGTGTTCGTTCGATCAACCGGACGTGAGTCCGGGAGGAGTCGCGTGGACGAGTTGAAAGCATCAGGCAAGCCGTTCGAGATTTCGAAGCGGGCTGTCTGGGAGGCGTGGGAGAAAGTCAAAGCGAACAAAGGTGCGTCGGGGGTGGATGGGAAGTCGATCGCGGAGTTCGAGGCTGACCTCAAAGGAAACTTGTATAAGGTCTGGAATCGAATGAGCCTTTCCGGGTAAGGCGCTGATCACCGAGTGCAGTGTCCGGAAGGTCCAAGGCGTAGAGGAATCGCCCAGATGAGCGGGATGAACCAGTAAGGGCGCGGAACGCC
>NZ_JBXUOW010000164.1:0-1125 GCF_057196645.1 Micromonospora sp. ATLC16 | reverse complement strand
CCGCCGAGCCCGCCGCCGGTCGAGCTACCACCGCGCCAGGCCGGCGAGCCGACCGGCCGGGAGGTCGTGGCGGCGTTCCGGGCGGCCGGGCTCAAGGCGGCCAACGTCCGGGACCGGTCCATCGACTGTGGACCAGACGGGATGGGGTTGGGCTGCTCGGAACTGGTCGTGACCGACAACGTGACCGTCTACGTCTTTCCGGACGAGAGCAGCGCCGGTGACCTGGCCGAGCGGTGGAGCGGGGCCGCCTACCGCAGCGGCACCGTGGTGCTCAACTACCTTGAGGCACCGACCCCGGCCGCCGACCGCACCCGCTACGAGAAGGTCCTCGACGAACTCCGCTGAAGCGCGGGCCTCCCCCTCGACCTTGCCGGCGTCGGCCAGGACCCGCCTCGCCTCCATCGTCCTGCTGCTGTCGCTTCAGGCACGCAGCCGGAGGCCGCGCGGGGTGGTGCGGAAGCCGGCGGCGGTCAGGGCATCGCGCAGCGGCGACGAGCGTACGGACTCGCCGTCGGCGCGTTCCACCGAGATCGGACCCAGCGCGCCGGAGTGGACGGCGTCGGCCAGGGCCTTGCCGGCCGCGCCCAGCGCGTCGACGTCGTCGGAAAAGGAGAGCAGCGTCCGCCCACCCCGCTCCACGTAGAGCGCCAACTCGCCCTCGACCAGCACGACAAGCGCCCCGGCCTTGCGACCCGCCCGGTGCCCGGTGGCCGCCGGTGACGTCGCGTCACCGGAGTCGACGGCACGCTCGGGCCAGGGCAGTGCCGCGCCGTACGGGTTCGCCGGGTCGGTGGCCGCCAGCACCACCGTGGCCCCGCCCCGCCGGCCGCCGTCGAGCGGATCGACGCCGGCGCGGATCCGGTCCACTGCGCCGGGCACCGCGAACTGCGCCGCGCCCAGCCCGTCGACGAAGTAGCCCCGCCGCGCCGCGCCGCGCTCCTCGAGCGCGGACAGCACCGGATAGACAGCGGCGAAACCCCCCACCACCTGCTCGGCCACGACCGCGCCCCGGGTCAGCACACCGTGTCGTTCGAGCAGGACATCGGCGAGCGCGGCGGCGCGGCGGGTCGGGTCGGTGTCCCGCGCCGGCAGCCGCGACCAGCGCCCGGCCACCGTGGGCGGCCC
>NZ_JBXUOW010000163.1:0-1148 GCF_057196645.1 Micromonospora sp. ATLC16 | reverse complement strand
TGAGGTCGTGGGGGCGGCGGTCGGCTCGTCGGGTGGCGCGGGCGATGTTGGTTTCCCCGTTGGTGCGGTGGAACCCGATCGAGGTGTTACGCAGGGTGGCCATGACGGCGGGTCCGTTGCCGGTCCGGGCTTGGTGTGAGTCCTCACGGAACGTCACGTCTCTGATGTGATGGAGAGCTTCGATGAGCCATTCACATCGGATCCATTCCTGTAGATCGGCGGGGTGTGCGTCGGCGGTGGGTAGCGAGATGGTCAGGTAGGTGGTTTCGCGGGTGGTCTTGCCGCTGCTGGTGATGGTGCGGGTTCGGGTGATCCGGATGGCCTGGGCGGCGTGTGGGAAGGCGATTCCGCCGGGGGTGGAGACGGTGACAGCTTTGACGGTCCGGGTCTCCCGGCGGCCGTGACCACGGTCGCGGGTCTGGTGCCCGATCGGGATCTGTGCCCAGGGCAGGGTGTTGAGTTGGGTGTGCGGGGTCGGTTGGTTGCCCTTGATCGGGATCAGTAGGTGGGTGCCTCGGGCGGCGATTTCGCTGGCGTGGTTGGTTTGGGTGTGGAGGGCGTCGGCGACGAAGATCAGCCCGTTAAGGGTGCCCAGCACGGCTTCGATGGCGTCCAGCAGTGGCGTGAACGCGGGGATTTCGTTGGATTTCGCGGCCACGGTGACCTGGGCCAGGACGATGCCGGTGCTGGTGTCCAGCGCGGACAGCAGGTGGACCTGCCGGCCGTCGGCACGGCGGGCGCCTCGCAGGGTTTTGCCGTCGACGGCGATGACCTGTCGGTATCGCGGCCGGTGGGCACGGTCGGAGGGCTGGACCCGGGTGCGTAGCCAGCCGGCGAGGACGGTGGCGAGCAGGTCGGCGTCCAGGCGGATCAGTAGCCGCCACATCGTGCTGGTGGCGGGTACCCCTCGTAGGAACCCGAGCCGGGCCCGGGCGATGTCGTCCAGATCGTGCAGCCAGTCCGCGATCGCGGCCACCGATGACGCGCCGGCCATTACCGCGCACACCGCGACCGTGAGCAGGCCGGCCAGGGGATAACGCAGCCCACGCGGGTTGCGGGGATCGGGCACCGCCGCCAACGCGTGCAGCAGACCGGCTTGCTCACCCTCGGTCACGAGACGGGGTGGGGTGTCGGTGGGGGTGGTGACG
>NZ_JBXUOW010000162.1:0-1204 GCF_057196645.1 Micromonospora sp. ATLC16 | reverse complement strand
CAGGCGCTGGGCCGCGATCTGGGTACCGTCGCGGCGGACGACCGAGGCGATGGCGCGGGCTCGGGTGACCACGTCCGGTCGGAGGGCACGGTCGAGCGCGCTCGTCAGCGAGTCGGCGGTCATCCGGTGGGGTCCGCATGCCACCCCGAGACCCAACTGCTCGACCCGCCGGGCCCAGTAGTGCTGGTCGTACATCTGCGGAATGACGACGTGCGGGGCACCCCCGAGCGCGGCCGATGTCGTCGTTCCGGCGCCGCCGTGGTGGACGACGGCGGCGACCCGCCGGAACAGCGCCTGCTCGTTGACTTCGCCGACGGCCAGGCAGTCGGTTCCGTCGTCGGGCAGCCTCAGGTCGGCCCAACCCCGGGAGACGACGGCACGGCGGCCGAGCGCGCGGGCCGTTTCGACAGTCACCCGCCCGAGGTCCTCCCGCATCCGCACCATGCTGCTGAACCCGAAGTAGATGGGCGGTTCGCCGCTGTCCAGGAACCTGTCCAGCTCGGGGGGAAGTGGCCGTTCGTCCGGCAGGATCCAGGCACCGGGCTGGAACACGGCCTGGTCGGCGGGGTCGGGCCAAGGCCCAAGTGTCGGGTCCGCGGCCAGCCAAGGCCGGTCGGTGAAGACATGGCTGCGCACGTCGTCGAGCGCCGGCAGACCGACGGACGCCCGATGCTTGTTGAGCGTGGCCCTGAACATCTTGCTCATGTGTTCGGCGTCCCAGGCCCAGAGTTCACGGTGATCCGCCTGCGCCGGCGCCGACATCCCGTCGGGCAGCGGCACCTGCGGCGGTGCGTGGTGGGCCGACGGCAGCTGGTTCGGGCTGTACACCGCGAAGACGTACCCGATGCCGAGCATCTCCGCCACCGAGCGAACCGCCGTCAACCCAGGAGTCGCCGAGACCACGAGGTCGCAGCCGTCGACAGCCGCTGGGATCCGGTCGAACTGGGCGGCGACCTGCGCCTCGGCCATCGGACGCAACTGCTCCGCGGAGAAGGAGGCCGGCGGGCCGGTGGCGAGAGCCCGACGCATCTCGGGCCCGATCGGCGAGACGGGAATGCCGAGACCGCCGATCCAGCCCTGGAAGTCGGGCGGCACGCACATCCGCACCTCATGACCGAGAACCCTCAACTGCGTCGCCAACGCCAACAGCGGCTGAACGTCACCTCGCGACCCGACTGTCGTCAGCAACACGCGCATACGGAAA
>NZ_JBXUOW010000161.1:0-1263 GCF_057196645.1 Micromonospora sp. ATLC16 | reverse complement strand
TCACGCCGCGGCTGCCGCCATCGGTGCCGATTCACCGTCTGCGGGCTTGCTGGACCGGTTGGCGCAGGTCGCCGACCCTCGTGATCCTCGTGGTGTGCGGTACCGGTTGGCTACCTTGCTGGCGATCGGGGTGTGCGCGATGAGCGCGGCCGGCCACAACTCGCTGACCGCGATCGCGGAGTGGGTCCGACGCTGTGAACAGCGGGAACTGGCCCGGCTGGGTTGCCCGTTCAACCCGTTGACCGGCCGGTACCGGGTTCCTGACGAGCGGACCCTGCGTGACGCCTACGCCAGGGTTGATCCGGGCGTGCTGACCGGCGTCGGGTACGGGCACCTGGCCGCGCTGGCCCGGTCCGCGACCGCCGTGGTGACTCCGGATGGTGTGCCCGAGCGGGAACAGCGTCGCGCTCACCGTGCCGCCCCCGCTGACCGGCCGCGCCGCGCCGGCGTCGCGGTCGACGGTAAATGTCTACGCGGGGCCATACGCCCCGACGGCAGTCGCGTGTTCATCCTGTCCGCCGTGCGTCATGCCGACGCGGTCACCCTCGCCGCCCGCGAGATCGCCGCGAAGACCAACGAAATCGGTGAGTTCGCGCCCGTGCTGGACCAGATCGCCGCGGCAGACCTGACCGACACGGTGATCACCGCGGATGCCATGCACGCGCAACGCGCCCACGCCGTCTACCTCGTGCAACAGCGCCACGCCCACTACCTGTTCACCGTCAAAGACAATCAGCCCACGCTCGCCGCGCAGCTGCGGCGCCTGCCCTGGAAGCAGGTGCCGGTCCTGCATCGCCAGAGCAGTCGCGGCCACGGCCGCGTCGAGATCCGCGAGGTCCAGGTCGTCACCGTCGATGACCTGGTGTTCCCCCACGCCCGTCAAGTCGTGCGGATCCGCCGCAAACACCGCCCGCCGGGCACGAAGAAGTGGACCACCGAAGTGGTCTACGCAATCACCGACCTCCCCACCCACCAGGCCCGACCCGACGAGATCGCCGCCTGGGCCCGCGAACACTGGACCATCGAAAACAGCGTGCACTGGATCAGAGACGTGACGTTCGGCGAGGACGCCAGCCAGGTCCGCGCCCACAACACCCCCGCCGTCATGGCCACCTTCCGCGACATCATCCGCGGCACCTTCCGCCTCACCGGCTGGATCAACACCGCCAGCGCCCGCCGCGCTCACACCACGCCCACAGCCGCCCTCAACCTCCACGGCATCCCATGATCAAGCGGACATTCCCGGACTACTCCGGGGCCCTG
>NZ_JBXUOW010000160.1:0-1276 GCF_057196645.1 Micromonospora sp. ATLC16 | reverse complement strand
TGGTTCAGGTTGTCTTGGAGTGACACACCTTGATACCGGAACCCCGCCTCTCATTCCCTGATCAACACACCCCTTGACCAGCCACGCCCACGCCTAACTGAACGGCGTTGGTGCTAGTACGGCAGCCGCCGTTCGGGATCATGGTTGAAGTTCGAGGCTGAGGCGGCGTGTGTAGTGGGCTCGTCGGGCTCGGGCTTGATGCTGTCGCCGCCAGCCTGACCAGTGCAAACGGTGGGTGAGGTCGCTGATCGGGCGGATGATGCAGGTGTTGATCAGACGGCGGATCTCGTTGACGGTGAGTGTGATCAGTCCGGTGACGGTGGGCTCGTCGTGGGTGGCGTCGGCGGCGCAGATCGTCAGGACGGCGAGGGCTGCCAGGGCGAGGGTGGTGAAGCGGTGCCAGGAGTCCCAGCGGCGGACCTGGTGCTGGTCCAGGCCGACCTGGCCCTTGGCGGCCTGGAAGGCTTCTTCGACGGTCCAGCGGATCCCGGCGACCCGCACGAGCTGGGCGAGGGTGGCCGGTTGCGGGGCCCAGCAGCGGTAGAAGGCCAGCTCACCGGTGGTGGTGTTCTTTCTGATCAAGATGCTGTGTCGGCCTCCGTCGTCGGGGGTCGGCGTCGGTGCACACGTCATCGAGCCAGGCCCAGTCGTAGAAACGCGGCCCTTTCGACCCGGCGCCGGCACTGCGCCGCTGCCACGCCGAGGCGGGCAGGTCAGCGGCGATCCGGTCGGCGCGGATGCGGGTCTTGCCGCCGTCGATCGGCACCAGGTGGCTGCGGGACACCGCCAAGACGTAGCCCAGCTGGTGTTCGCGCAGTCCAGCGCGGAAGGCGGCGCTGTTGCCGTAAGCCTCGTCCGCGGCGGCCCACCCGGCCGGCACTCCGGCGTCGAGGGCCGCGGTGATCATCTCGGCGGCCAGCTCCGGCTTGGTGGCGAACTCGACCTCGTCGGGCACGCCGGCGGCTTGGCAGCGGTCCCGGTCGTCGGTCCACGAGGCCGGCAGATACACCCGCCGGTCGATCAACGTGTGCCCATCGACGCCGGCGTAGCCGAGGAATACCCCGACCTGGCTGTTCTCGATCCGCCCCGCGGTGCCGGTGTACTGGCGCTGCACCCCAACCGTGTGCACGCCCTTCTTCAGGTCACCGGTGTCGTCGACGACCAAGACCGCGTCCGGGGCGCCGAACCGGCCGGCGATCAACTGCCGCAGGTCATCACGGACGGCGTCGGCGTCCCACACCGCCCGGTACAACAACCGCTGCATCGCATCCGGCCG
>NZ_JBXUOW010000159.1:0-1296 GCF_057196645.1 Micromonospora sp. ATLC16 | reverse complement strand
CGCTGTCGGATGCTGCTGTACGCCTCGCGCTTGGTCCAGCAGCCGCCGCCGGGCGGCGTCCTGCTCCATCGTCTGGATGCGCTGGCCGAACCCCGACACCGCCGGTGGCGACGAGAAGTACCGGCTGACTATGCGCCGCAGGAGTCCAATAGCCACCGCCATCTGTCCGGCCCTCCCTCCTGAGGACACGGAGGGCCATCTGCTGATGTGCCTCGATCCGCGCCCGTTGTAGAGGTCAAGCCTCACGCCGTGCGTGTTGTCGTTCCAGAAGGTGACTGTCCGCTAACCAGGTGTGCTGTCCGCTGCTGGTCGACGTCCCGGGGCGTACTCGATGCACAGGTCACGCAATGTCGCGGCCTCGGGTACCCCCGTCTGCTCCACCTTCGCCAGCAACTCCGCAGCCCGCCACCAGTTCGACGGCACCACCCGCCCGGACGCCACCGCCTGCGCCCCCAGCGCCACCGCCTCATCCGGCTGGCCGGCAGCGACCAGGGCGAGACCAAGGTCGAGACGAGCCGACGCGGACCGGCGGGGCCGCGCCCCCCCATCACCGTGCGGATCCAACTCGGCCAACACCGCCCGCGCTACCTGCTCGGCACCGGGGTCACCCGCCCACGCCAACGTCGTGGCCGTGTACGCGGCGGCCTTAGCTGGGTCGTACCGATAGTGGTGCTCGGCTCGCTCCGGAACAGGCAGATTCGCCGTCAGCCGCTCAACCCGGTCCAACACGCGTCGGGTCGCACCGACGTCGCCGATCCGCGCCCACGCACGGGCCTCCTGAGCAGTCGCCTGGATGCGAGCGGAGCTACCCTTCGGGGCGACCCGCTGAGCTTGATCGGAAAGATCGAGTGCGGTCCGGTAGTCACCTTGAGTCAACACGTCCCAGGCCCGAGTTTCCAGACACCATGCCTGGATCTCGCCATGCTCCGCATGTACGGCAAGGTCACGAGCAGCTCGCAAGTGAGCAGCCGCAGCAGTCCGCTGCCGCAGGTCGATATGGACGGTCGCCCGCAGCACCGCCAACCAACCACCAGCAACCAACAACCGACGCCGTTGAGCAAGCGTGACCCGTCCATCCAGCAACCGCCCCACAAAGGCGAGGTGCCGCCGCACCAACGGCAAAAGCTCCGCCGGAGCCATCGTCGGATAGGAACTGGCCAGATCATCAACGCCCTGCTCGATCCGGTCGAGCACGTCTCTGCTCACGTCACTGGCAGCGACTCTCGCAAGCAGCTCGCCGGCCTCGGCGGCGTGGTCGACCGGCGCATCCACCAGGCCAACAAGCACGCCTCCCGC
>NZ_JBXUOW010000158.1:0-1317 GCF_057196645.1 Micromonospora sp. ATLC16 | reverse complement strand
TGTCAAGCCCCGGGTTTGGTGGAGAGTTGGTTAGCTGGTTTTCAGGGGTGCGGTGACCGGCTGGGTCATCGCGTGTAGTGCCTCGTGTTCGGCGGGCGGGACGTGTCCGAGTTCGCCGTGCAGGCGCCGGTTGTTGTACCAGTCGATGTACTCGACGGTGGCCATCTCCAGGTCGTCGAGCCCGCGCCACGGACCTCGGTTGCGGACGAGTTCGGCCTTGTACAGGGAGTTGAACGCCTCGGCCATCGCGTTGTCATACGAGTCGCCCTTGGACCCGACCGAGGCGACAGCGCCGGCCTCGGCGAGCCGTTGGCTGTAGCGAATCGCTCGATACTGGACTCCCCTGTCCGAGTGATGGACCAGTTTGCGCAGGTCAGCGCCCTGATTCTCGCGGCGCCAGATCGCCATTTTCAGCGCGTCGAGGGCCAGATCCGTGTAGAGGCTGGTGGCGACCTGCCAGCCGACGATCATGCGGGAGTGCACGTCGAGGACGAACGCGGCGTACACCCAGCCCACGCTGGTGCGCACGTAGGTCAGGTCGGCGACCCACAGCTGGTTCGGATGTTCTGCGGTGAAGTCCCGTTTGACCAGGTCACCCGGGCGTCCGGTCTCGGCTGCGGGCCGGGTCGTGCGCGGCGACTTGTCACGCAGCAGCCCGCGCAGCCCGGACTCGCGCATCAGCCGCTCGATGGTGCACCGGGCCACTCGCACACCGCGTCGGCGCAGCTCGTGCCAGAGCTTGCGAGCGCCGTAGACGCCGTAGTTCTCCGCGTGGATCCGCTCGATCATCGCGGTCAGCTCCTCATCCCGCCGGGAGCGTGCGCTTGCGGGGCGGGTCTTGGCGGCGTAGTAGGTCGACGGTGCGATCTGTGCCGGCGTGTCTTCGAGCGCCTGCAGGACCGGCTGGACACCGTGTTCGGCCTTCTGGGAGTCGACGAAGTCGACCTTCATCGCGACGGACGGTCCAGCTCCGCCGCGAAGAAACTCGCCGCGGACTTCAGGATCTGGTTGGCCCGCCGCAGCTCACGATTCTCCCGTTCCAACGCGGCGAGGCGTTCCGCGTCGCTGCTGGTCGTGCCCGGACGGTCACCGGCGTCGGTCTCGGCCTTCTTCACCCACGTGCGCAACGCCTCCGGATGAATGCCGAGCTGCCCGGCGATCCGGCGGATCGCCCCGACCGCGGACGCCGGATCCCGGCGGGCCTCGACCGCCAACCGGGTCGCACGCTCACGCAGCTCATCGTTGTACTTCTTCGGTGCCGGCATCGCTGGTGTTCCTCCCAGGTTTCGATGTCTCCATCAAACCCGGTGCGGGACA
>NZ_JBXUOW010000157.1:0-1357 GCF_057196645.1 Micromonospora sp. ATLC16 | reverse complement strand
CAGGGCATTCGCAAGATCGAGATATGACCGGATGGCCGGTTGTGAGGTAGTCACGCCGGTTTCGGTGGATACGTAGAAGAACGCGGTCCTCTGGTGATCATTCAGGTGTCTAGACTGGATGATCGAGAAGGACCGCGTTCGTGGAAGCATCATCGTTGATCGGCGGGCTGTCCGCACGCCTGTGCGGCGTGTCGCCGCTGTCGGAACAGGACACGCCCGGGTTGTTGCAGGCCCTGGCCTGGGTTCCGGATCCGCGGGACGCACGCGGCCGGATCCATCCGCTGCCGGGGCTGCTCGCGATGGCGATCGCGGCGGTGGTCTCGGGATCCAGCAGGGTCGTGGAGATCGTCGAGTGGGCCGCCGACCTGCCGGACGCGGTGTGGGACCGGCTCGGTGCCACCCGCGACGCGTTCACCGGAGCCCGGCGGGTGCCCGACGACAGCACCCTGTCGAGGGTGCTGACCGGCATCGACGCCGACGCCCTCGACGCCGCGGTGTGCCGCTGGCTGCTCGGCCGGGCGGGTCTGGCCGGGGCCGGCCGGCGGGTGATCGCGGTCGACGGCAAGACGCTGCGCGGCAGCGGCCCGGCCGGCGCCCAGGTGCACCTGCTCGCCGCGTTGGACCAGGCCGAGCAAATCGTCCTGGCGCAGATCGATGTCGATGGCAAGACGAACGAGATCAGCCGGTTCGTGCCGCTGCTCAACGGTCTGGACCTAGCCGGCGCGATCATCACGGCGGATGCGCTGCATACCCAACGTGAGCATGCCCGCTGGCTGGCCGAGGAGAAGAAGGCCGGCTACGTGTTCGTCGTCAAGCGCAACCAGCCACGACTGTATCGACAGGTCAAAGCCCTGCCCTGGGCGAAGATCCCGGCGCTGAACGAGACCCGCGATCGTGGACACGGCCGCTACGACATCAGAGAGTTGCAAGCCGTCACCTGCCTCGGAGCCTTGGCGCTGGACTTCCCGTACGCGGTTCAGGCGCTACGGATCCGCCGCCGCCGGTACCACGCGAGCACCGACCGATGGTCCACCGTCACGGTGTACGCCATCACCAACCTCACCGCAGCTCAAGCCACCCCCGACGAGCTGACTGACTGGCTACGCGGACACTGGGCCATCGAAGTTCTTCACCACATTCGCGACACCACCTACCGCGAGGACGCCAGCCGGCTACGAACCGGCAACGCACCCCGAGCCCTGGCCACCCTGCGCAACACCGCGATCAGCCTGCTCCGCCTGGACGGCGTCACCTCGATAGCACCAGCCTTACGCCGAAACGGCCGAGATCCGTACCAATCCCTCCGACTCCTCGGCCTAACGTAAAACGGTCAAATCCCGACCTTGCAAAGGCCCTG
>NZ_JBXUOW010000156.1:0-1367 GCF_057196645.1 Micromonospora sp. ATLC16 | reverse complement strand
CCAGGGCTCAGGCAAGGTAGCGATATGTCCGTCGTGAGTGTTTCGGGGCGGACGCTCCTGATCGTGGTGGTATAGGCCGGGCGCGGCCTTTCGGTGATCATTCAGGTGTCGAAGCCGTAAGATCATCCGAGGACCGCGCCCGTTGGGAACATCATCGCTGATCGGTGTGCTGGCCGTGCACGCGGATCATGTTGGAGTGTCGCTGCCTGCCTCGTGCCGGCCGAGTCTGGTCGAGGCGTTGACGGCCGTGCCGGACCGGCGGGACCCGCGGGGCGTGGTGCATCCCCTCGCGGGAGTCCTGGCTACCACGGTCGCGGCGGTGCTGACCGGTGCCAGGTCGGCGGCGGCGGTCGCGGAGTGGGCGAACGACGCCCCGCGGCAGGTCCTCGCCGGGCTCGGCGCATGGCGGGACCCCCGTTCACTGGGGTGTACCGGGCGCCGGACGAGTCCACCTTCCGCAGGATCCTGGCCGGTGTCGACGCCGACGCCCTGCACGACACGGTCGGCCGGTGGATCGTCGCCTCCCGGCCGGCGCTGAGCTCGGGCCGGCGGGTGTACAGCGTGGACGGCAAGACGCTGCGGGGCAGCGGCCCGGCCGGTGCGCAGGTGCATCTGCTCGCAGTGCTGGACCAGCACACCGGGACCGTCCTCGGCCAGGTCGACGTCGACGGCAAGACCAACGAGCTGACCCGCTTCCAGCCGCTGCTGGACCCCCTCGACCTGACCGCGGTGCTCGTCACCGCTGATGCGTTACACACCCCGCGCGAGCACGCCCGCTGGCTGACCGAGGACAAGCAGGCCGGTTACGTGTTCACCGTGAAGCGCAACCAGCCGCGTCTGTATCGGCAGCTCAAAACCCTGCCCTGGACGAAGATCCCGATCCAGGACGAAACCAGCACCCGCGGACACGGCCGCTACGACATCCGCCGCCTGCAAGCAGTCACCTGCACCGGCGCACTCGCCTTGGACTTCCCACACGCCGTGCAAGCGCTACGGATCCGGCGTCGCCGGCTGAATCTGGCCACCGGCCGCTGGTCCACCGTCACCGTCTACGCGATCACCAACCTGAGCGCCGGCCAGGCCAGCCCGACCGACCTGACCGACGCTCTCCGCGGACACTGGGCCATCGAAACCCTGCACCACATCCACGACACCACCTACGCCGAAGACGCCAGCCGCCTGCGCACCGGCAACGCACCCCGCGTCATGGCCACCCTGCGCAACACCGCGATCAGCCTGCTCCGCCTGGCCGGCATCACCACCATCGCGAAAGCCCTACGCCGTAACAGCCGGAACCCGTACCGACCGCTACAACTACTCGGGATCACCTGAAAACGGGCGTATGGCTACCTTGCCTGAACCCTGGG
>NZ_JBXUOW010000155.1:0-1441 GCF_057196645.1 Micromonospora sp. ATLC16 | reverse complement strand
CAACGCCGTTCAGTTAGGGCGGCGGCTGGTTGGTCAAGGGTCGCTGGTGATGACGTCGATGCTGGTGGTGGCTTTGTAGGTGCGGCGATCGATGTTGGGTCCGCGGGCCTGGTATTTGGAGTTCGAGCGTTTGATCATGCGGGCCTTGATCCGGATGCGTCGATCGGGCAGCAGGTCGGCCAGGACGCGTTCACCGATGGCGCCGACCAGGTCGATGACGGTGTCGGCGATGACGCTGGCGGCGAGGGTGATCTGGTCGCGGGCGGCGTTGAGGGCGGTGGTGAAGCTGGCCCGGTCCGGGTCGAGGCCGGGGCGGCTGTCGGTGGCGTCAACCATGGCGGTGCGTAGCAGCTGGTAGACGATCAGCAGGGCGTGGATCTCCTGGTCTACGCCGTCAGGGGTGCGGGCGCGCAGGACCCGGCCGCCGAGGATGGTGGACTTGAGTTCCAGGTAGGCGGTCTCGATTGCCCACCGCTGGTGGTAGAGGCGGACGAGGTCGGCGGCGGGGTAGCGACGTGGGTCGAGCAGGGTGGTGATCAGCCGATATTCGCCGGTGTGGCTGCCGTTGGTGGTGGTGATGCTGATCCGGGCCTCGATCACGCGGACGTGTTGGCCGGCGATGATCGACAGCCAGGAGCCGTCGCGGTAGCGGTGGATCAGCGGGAGTTTCCGGCCGGTCTTGCAGCGGATCAGCAGGTCCGCTCCGGTCGCGGTGAACGCGGTGATCAGGTCGGCGGCGGCGTAGTTGCGGTCGGCCAGCAGCAGCATCCCGGCGCGTAGGCTGCGGGTCAGTCGGTGGGCTTGAGTGATCTCGCCAGTGGTGCTCGGGTCGAACACGGCGTCGATAACCGAGCGGGTGCCGCAGGTCAACAGGACGCTCAGCCGCAGTGTGGGATAGCCGGAGCCGCCGTTGTTGCACCGGTGTTTGACGTAGCGGCGCAGGTTGGCCGTGGAGTCCGCGACAGTGATCAGGGTGCCGTCGATGACGACCGGTAGCAGTCCCCGCCACCGCACCGTGGCGACAGCGCTGGTGGCCGCTGGGC
Source organism: Micromonospora sp. ATLC16 (assembly GCF_057196645.1). Classification (NCBI taxonomy): domain Bacteria; kingdom Bacillati; phylum Actinomycetota; class Actinomycetes; order Micromonosporales; family Micromonosporaceae; genus Micromonospora; species Micromonospora sp. ATLC16. Next base: position 398 of record NZ_JBXUOW010000155.1, on the reverse strand, counting down.
CACGCAGCAGGTCGAACAAGGCCCGTAACGGGGCCGGGCCGAGTCGTTGCCGGGCTTGTCGCAACGCGCTGCCGCACGGGTCGGGAACCTGCAGCCCGCGCAGGCCGGCGACGAGTTTCGCCCATACCTGCCGGTAGCCGCAGTCGGCGAACAGACAGCCGGCCAGCAGCAGATACACCACGACCCGGGCCGGCACCAGGCGGACCCGTCGCTGTGTACGACCGGTCGTGGCCAGCACGTCATCGACCATCTCGAACGGCACAAGGCGGGTCAACTCACCGAGGTGACCCGCCGCGAACGGCCCTGCGGCTACCGTGACCGTCCGGGTTATGGCAATCTGATCCACCGAGCGGGGTTCCTGGTTCAGGTTGTCTTGGAGTGACACACCTTGATACCGG
>NZ_JBXUOW010000154.1:0-1492 GCF_057196645.1 Micromonospora sp. ATLC16 | reverse complement strand
GAGCCAGCCGGCCCCGGCCGCCGCCGGCTCGACCCCGGCGGCACAGCCGGTCTCCGGTCAGCCCAGCTGGGCGCCGACCGGCGGCCACCCGTACCACCATCCGCAGCAGCCGGGTGCCCGCTACCCCGCAAACCCGTGGTATCCCGGCCAACCCGCCTGGAGCGGCGCCCAGCCGACCGGGCCCGGCGCCGGGCAGTTCGGATATCCGGGGCAGGCTGCCGGCACGCCCGGTGGCTACCCGGGGCAGAGCGGCACGCCGGGTGGCTACCCGGGGCAGCCGGTCCCGTGGGCACCCGCTCCGTCCAGCGGGCCCCGCCTCGGCAAGATCGCCAAGCTTGCCGGAGCCGGCGTGGCGGTGTTCGCATTGATGCTGGGCAGCGGCGTCGCCGGTGGGGCGCTCACCCTGGCGCTGAGTGACGGCGGCGGGACCACCCGCACCTACAGCGCCGCGCCCGTGATCGACGGTGCCGACCTGCCGCGCATCGCCGCGTCGGTGCAGGACAGCGTCGTGTCCATCAGCACCGGCAGTGGTGAGGGCTCCGGCGTGGTGCTCAGTGCCGACGGCTACGTGCTGACCAACAACCACGTGATCGCCGGGGGCGGCGACACCGCCCGGGTGATCTTCGCCGACGGCGCCAGCACCCAGGCCGAGGTGGTCGGTACCGACCCGAAGACCGACCTCGCGGTGTTGAAGGCGAACGGGTTGACCGATCTCCAACCGGCCACCCTCGGTGACAGCGACGCCATGCAGGTCGGCGACCAGGTGCTCGCCCTGGGCAGCCCGCTCGGCCTGCAGGGCTCGGTCACCGCGGGCATTCTCAGCGCCCGGGACCGCACCATCCAGGCCGGTGGCGGCCAGCAACTCCCGGGTCAGGCGGTCAGCTCGATCTCGGGGCTGCTGCAGACCGACGCCCCGATCAACCCGGGCAACTCGGGCGGCGCGCTGGTCAACACCCGCGGCGAGGTGATCGGCATCAACACCGCGATCGCCACCGCCGGGCAGGGCAGCACCGGAAACATCGGCGTGGGCTTCGCCATCCCGAGCAACAAGGCCAAGGACGTCGCCGAGAAGCTCCAGCGTGGTGAGAAGATCAGCCACCCGTCGCTGGGGGTCAGCGTGAACGCGGCGCCCGACGGCGGGGCGCTGATCGGCGCGGTGAAGCCGGGCGGCGCGGCCGAGCGGGCGGGGCTGCAACAGGGTGACGTGATCACCCGGTTCGGCGACAAGGTGATCAATGACTCCAACGACCTGGTGGCCGCCGTCCAGGCCGGCAAGGTCGGTGACCAGGTCGAGGTGACGTACCAGCGAAATGGCGCCGAGGCGACGGCAACCGTGACGCTCGCCGAAGCGTCCTAACGAACAGGGACCTGCTTCCTCCCTCCGGGGGGGGGGGGGGGGGGGGGGGGGGGGGGGGGGGGGGGGGGGGGGGGGGGGGGGGGGGGGGGCGCGGCGCGGCCGCGGGGGCCGGCCCCGCCGCGCGGGCGCGCCGCC
>NZ_JBXUOW010000153.1:0-1645 GCF_057196645.1 Micromonospora sp. ATLC16 | reverse complement strand
GCTAGGTTTGGGTGTGGGATCGCCACGTGTCGCTGTGGGCGCGCGAGGTCTCCGGGCTCTCGAAGAGCGGCCTTTCTGCTGGTAGGTGCAGGGATTCGGGTCAGGTGGCCGGTGGTAGCAGGGTGAGGCGTTGCCAGCAGAGGGTGAATGCGTCGGCCCAGGGCCAGGTCTCGGGGATCGACAGCACGCGGCGGCGGGCGTGGGTGGCCAGTTTGCCGGGTAGGTGCAGCAGCCGGTAGCGCAACGTGTCGGGTTCGGCGTGGGCGAGATCCGGCTGGTCGTGCAGGCCGAGCAGTCTGGTCCAGGCGGTCAGGTCGGTGGCGATGTTGCAGGTCAGGACCCAGCCGCGGTTGACGGTCCAGTCTTTCGACGGCAGGTTGCGCAGTCCCATGGCCTTGGCGTGCCGGACTTGATCTTCTACTCCGGCGTGAGCCCGGTGGAGGGCGTCGATCCATTGCGGCTGGTGCGAGCCGGGCACCCGCGCGATGCGGGTGATGTTGGTGGCCACGATCTGGTAGCGCCAGCCGGTGCGTTTCTCCAGCTCGGTGAGGTTCCGGGCGTGCCGGGCTGACGGCTTCGTGCGTCGCACGAGCAGCCGTAGCGTGCCGGTCCAGCCGGCGAGCCGGGTGTTGAGGCCGGTCAGTTCCGCGACGTGCGCGTCGCTGGTGGCGGTGCCGTCCTGGTTGAGGCTGTCGGTCCAGGCGTCGGCGGGCAACCGGTCGATCGCGGTCTCGTCGGCGGCCGTGATCGTCCAACCGACGGTGAACCTCACGCTGCGCCACACCCGGTTCATCTGTTCCAGATGTTCGAGGAACTCGTGGGTGGCACCGGCGCCGTCGACGCGGATCAGCAGCTTGCGCCGGTAGACGACCGGGAGCTGCGCGATGGCGTCGCCGAGGACCCGGATGTGGTCAGCGACCGTGTTCGATCCGGCGTTACCGGACCTGAGCAGCATGGCCAGACACTCAGCGGTGTTCGCGCACCAGGCGCCCAGCGGATGAAACCCGAAACCCTTCTTGAAGGTGGCCGCCGCGCCCTGCTTGTCGCTGTGGGCGGTGATCAGCGTGGCGTCCAGATCGATGACCACCCACCCGGTCAGCAGCTTGCCCGCCACGCTCAGCCACGGAAACCCCTGCGGCCGGCGGGCGAGTAGCGCCCACACATGAGCGCGGACCTTCGCCCGAGCCTTCCCGATTCGCGCCAGTGCTTTCTCGTCGAGGTCGGCCAACGCTCGCCGGACGGTCGACCCCGACGGCCGATCACCGAAGACCCGGCCCTGATGGGCGAGCAGGCCGATGTCTGACATGCTCGTGGCGCCGAGCACGATCGCCACCGCCAAAGAGACCAGGACCGTACCGCGATCCCACCAGCCAGGGCCCTTACCGCGCGGCAACACCTTGTTCAATCCGCTGGTCAGACCGGTCCGATCAGCGCATTTCCGCAACAGGACCGCACCCGTGTGGCCGACCAGGCCCTTCCCGCCCGAGTCGACGACCAGCCGCTGATCCCACCCGTTACCCTTACTCACCAGAAAGGTGCACCCGATTCTGCTGTGGACATGGACTCGACACCCACATCCTCGCAGGCCAGGTGCACCTTTCTTTCACTGACCTCGATCAGTCAAATCCCCCCTGAACAGGGGAGG
>NZ_JBXUOW010000152.1:0-1779 GCF_057196645.1 Micromonospora sp. ATLC16 | reverse complement strand
CCCCGCGGGCCGGCGGAGACAGGGCCCGCGCCGCCCCGCCCCCCCCCCCCCCCCCCCCCCCCCCCCCCCCCCCCCCCCCCCCCCCCCCCCCCCCCCCCCCCCCCCCCCCCCACGGACATCGAAGGGCAGGTGAGTTCGTCGTGTCGTCCATTCGCGACCGGGTGAAGCAGTTGGTGCCGACCCAGGTGACGAACCGGGTACGGGAAGGCCTCGTGGACTACGGGGTGCGCACCAGCGACCGCCGGCCGTTGCCGGACTTCCTCATCATCGGCACCAAGCGCGGCGGCACCACCTCGCTGTGGAACTACCTGATCCAGCATCCGCTGGTGCCCCGGCTCTTTCCCGCCTGGAACACGAAGTCCTCGCACTACTTCGAGGAGCACTGGCACCGCGGCGAGGCGTGGTACCGCTCGCACTTCCCGACCCTGCGGCAGCGGGAGACGCTGGAGCACCGCCACGGCGGCCCGGTCCGTGTCGGTGAGGCCGCCCCGCTGTACATGTTCCACCCGCTGGCCGCCGAGCGGGTGAGCGCGCTGATGCCCTCGGTGCGGCTGATCGTGCTGCTGCGCGACCCGGTGGAACGGGCCTACTCGCACTGGAAGGAGCGGCGGACCAACGGCGTGGAGCCGCTCGACTTCGCCGCCGCACTGGCCGCCGAGGCGGAGCGCACGGCAGGGGAGCGGGAACGGTTGATCGCCGAACCGAACTACTTCAGCGAGCCCTACGACTGGTACACCTACCGGGCGCGCGGCCGGTACCTGGAGCACCTGCAACCGTGGCTGGAACGCTTCGACCGCAGCCAGACTCTCTTCCTGCCCAGCGAGGAGCTGTACTCCGACGCGCGGGCTACCTACCGGCGCACCCTGGACTTCCTCGGCCTCCCGCCGTTCGACCTGCCCAACTTCAAGGTCTACAACGACCGGCGGTCCGCACCCCTGGAGCCGGCGCTGCGCGCCGAGCTGACCGCGTACTACCGCCCGCACAACGAGGCGCTGCGGCAGCGGCTGGGGCTGCGGCTCGACTGGCCGGACCGGGTCGCGTGACCGCCTCGGCCACCACCACGGGCGACCCCCGCAGCCGCGACGACGGGCTGGGCTGGGTCACCCGGGCGGTCTTCTCCGACGCCCGGGTCGCGGTGACCGTGGACGCCGAGCCGCCGGCCGGGCACACCGTCGTGGCCCGGTACGCGGTGGTGCCCTCGGTGGCTCGGGCCCGCTTCCTGCTGCCGATGGGCTCACCCCGGGTCGCGGCGGCGGCGCTGCTGTCGTACAACGCCCTGCGCCCGGCGAAGCTGCGGGCGGCGCGGGCGGTGCTCGGCGTGGCGGCGCGGGCCGGCGCGGTGGACCGGGCTCCCTTTCCGGCGCTGACCGTGGCGCTGCCGGTCGGCCTCGACCCGGCGGAGGTGCTGCTCGCCGCGCGGGTCGGCACCGAACTCGGCATACCGGTGCACGCGGCCTGTGGGGTGCGCCCACCTGATCCGAACCACAAGCCGACGCTGCAACTGTTCGACGGCCGGGGCGAGCCGCGCGGGTACGCGAAGATCGGCTGGAACGACGCGACGCGGGCGCTGGTCACCGCCGAGGCCGCAGCGCTACGGGAGGTCGCCGGGCTGGCCGGGACGGCCGGACACCCCGGCACCACCCGCCTGCTCGCCGAGTTCGCCTGGGCCGGGCAGACGGTGGCGGTGGTCGAGCCGCTGCCGGCGCGCATCCGTGGGGTGCCCGTCGACACGCCGCCCGACCTGACGGCGCTGCTCGCGGTGGCCCGGCGGGGTGGGCC
>NZ_JBXUOW010000151.1:0-1855 GCF_057196645.1 Micromonospora sp. ATLC16 | reverse complement strand
GGCCCGACGCTGCCGGCGACCAGCGCACCCAGTCCCTCCGGTCGCGCCGCCGGCACCCCACGGCGGCAGGCCAACGTCACCCCGAGCCGCCCCGCCGCCGAGGCCGTCAGCACGGCCGCGAACACCGCCGGGCGGGACCGGCCGACCAACTCGGCCAGCGCGGCGGCCTGCACCAGCAGGACGAGTACCAGGGCGACCACGCCGAAGGGCCCCACGTCTGGCTTCTTCATGATCTCCAGAGCGGCCGGGCCGCGCCGGTACGAGCCGAGCGCGTCCACGGTGTCGGCCAGTCCGTCCAGGTGCAGCCCCCGGGTGAGCAGGGCGGCCACCGCGACGGTCACCCCGGCGGCGACCAGCGGCGCGGTGCGGGCCTCCAGCAGCAGCAGTACGCCGGCCAGCGGCACCCCGAGCAGCACGCCGACCGCCGGGGCGAGCGTCATCGCCGTACCGGCGGTGGCCCGGTCGATCCGGCCGACGCGAAGCGGCAGGATGGTGAGGGTGGTCAGCGCCAGCCGCGCTCCGTCACCGAGCCGGGGCTCAGCCGGCACGTGCGGCGGAGGTCTCCGTCGGCTCGGTGGCCGGCGCGGTGGTGGCTGGGCCGGGCCCCTCGGGCTCCGGCTCGTGGAAGTCGGGCTCCGCCTCCTCGACCGGGCCCGGCTCGCCGCCCTCGCTGTCGTCGCCCTCGGGGCGGGACGGCAGCGCGGCGGACAGTGCCAGCGCCGAGCGCAGCAGCGGCAGGACGGTGAGCGCGTTCGCCCCCTCGCCGAGGTCGAGTCGCAGCTGGGCCAACGGATCCAGGCCGAGCACGTCGGCGGCCAGCCGGACGGCCGGATGACCGCCGTCGTCGGCCAGCAGGCACCAGTGCCGGGCCTGCCCGGCCAGGTCCCGGCTGATCAGCGCGGCGGCCACCCCGACCGGCCCGTCCAGCAGCACCGGCAGCCGGCGGGCGGTCGCGCCCAGCAGGATGCCGGTGGCGACGGCGATGTCCCCACCGCCCAGCTCGGCGAGCACGGTCACGGCGTCCCGCGAGGAGCGGCGGGTGCGGTGCAGGGCGTCACGGACCGCGGCGCAGCGCGCCATCCAGGCCACGTCGTCGATCTCGCCACCCGCCGTGACCACCCGGGTGAGCACCGCGGGCGGTTCGGCGCCGGCGGTCGCGGCCAGCACCGCCGCGGCGGTGGCCTCCGCGCCGGCACCGCAGGCGGCCAGCACCAGCAGTTGTACGCCGGCATCCGCCGCCTTCTCGGCCAACCGCCAGCCGTAGCGCAAGGCCGAGTCCACCTGATCGGCGTCCAGCGCCGGGCCGTGCTCGATGGGTGCGGCGGCGGGTGCGTCCACCACCTGAAGGCTCGCCCCGCTCTCGGCGGTCAGCCGGGCGAGCACGCCCTGCCCGGCCCGGGCCTGCCCGGCCCGCCGCTCCGACTCACCGCTCACCGTGCCGGCGGCTACCCCGCCGCTGTGGTCGCCGTGCACCAGCAGCACCCGCACCGACCGCCACGGCGTCGGCGTGGGGGTGCCCTGGGTGGCGGCGGCAAACGAGATCACCTGTTCCAGAGTGCCGAGCCCGGTGCCCGGCACGTCCAGGCCCGCCAGCCGCTCGACGGCCTGTGGTCCGGCCTCCTCGTCGGGCATGGGCAGTTCCATGCCGGGCTGGATGACCAGGCCGGTCGCGGCCACCGGGAGAGCCATGGTGGGCGCCGTCCAGCCGGTGCCGACAGCGTCGGAGTTGGTTTCGGCGGACACCTGCGGGGTGGTCACCGGCGGTGCGTCGGGCAGCGGTGGCGCATCGGCGGCGACCGGTGACTGACCGGCCGGGCCGGCCTGCGCGGGCACCGGGGCGGCGGCCGGGCCGGCC
>NZ_JBXUOW010000150.1:0-1936 GCF_057196645.1 Micromonospora sp. ATLC16 | reverse complement strand
TGTCCGGCGGTGTCCTACTCTCCCACACCCTCCCGGGTGCAGTACCATCGGCGCTGGAGGGCTTAGCTTCCGGGTTCGGAATGAGACCGGGCGTTTCCCCTCCGCCATGACCGCCGTAACCTTATCAACATGTCAAACAACACCAACACCAACCCACTTGTCGGGATGTTGTTTGTTTGTTGTGAGTTACACAGTGGACGCGTAGCAGCTTTGATAGTCAAGTCCTCGGCCTATTAGTACCGGTCAACTGAACCCGTTACCGGGCTTACATTTCCGGCCTATCAACCCAGTCGTCTAGCTGGGGGCCTTACCCCACCAAAGGTGGGTGGGATACCTCATCTTGAAGCAGGCTTCCCGCTTAGATGCTTTCAGCGGTTATCCCTTCCGAACGTAGCTAACCAGCCGTGCCCCTGGCGGGACAACTGGCACACCAGAGGTTCGTCCGTCCCGGTCCTCTCGTACTAGGGACAGCCCTTCTCAAGTATCCTACGCGCACGGCGGATAGGGACCGAACTGTCTCACGACGTTCTAAACCCAGCTCGCGTACCGCTTTAATGGGCGAACAGCCCAACCCTTGGGACCTGCTACAGCCCCAGGATGCGACGAGCCGACATCGAGGTGCCAAACCATCCCGTCGATATGGACTCTTGGGGAAGATCAGCCTGTTATCCCCGGGGTACCTTTTATCCGTTGAGCGACACCGCTTCCACACGCAAGTGCCGGATCACTAGTCCCGACTTTCGTCCCTGCTCGACCCGTCAGTCTCACAGTCAAGCTCCCTTGTGCACTTGCACTCAACACCTGATTGCCAACCAGGCTGAGGGAACCTTTGGGCGCCTCCGTTACCCTTTAGGAGGCAACCGCCCCAGTTAAACTACCCACCAGACACTGTCCCTGAACCGGATAACGGTCCGAAGTTAGATACCCGAATCAACCAGAGTGGTATTTCAAGATTGCCTCCACCCATACTGGCGTATAGGCTTCACCGGCTCCCACCTATCCTACACAAGCCGACTCAAATACCAATGTCAAGCTATAGTAAAGGTCCCGGGGTCTTTCCGTCCTGCCGCGCGTAACGAGCATCTTTACTCGTACTGCAATTTCGCCGGGCCTGTGGTTGAGACAGTGGGGAAGTCGTTACGCCATTCGTGCAGGTCGGAACTTACCCGACAAGGAATTTCGCTACCTTAGGATGGTTATAGTTACCACCGCCGTTTACTGGCGCTTAAGTTCTCCGCTTCGCCCCCGAAAGAGCTAACAGGTCCCCTTAACGTTCCAGCACCGGGCAGGCGTCAGTCCATATACATCGAATTACTTCTTCGCATGGACCTGTGTTTTTAGTAAACAGTCGCTTCCCCCTGCTCTCTGCGGCCATACAACGCTCCACCCGCGCGGGGCTTCACGTCTCCGGCCCCCCTTCTCCCTAAGTTACGGGGGCAATTTGCCGAGTTCCTTAACCACAGTTCGCCCGATCGCCTCGGTATTCTCTACCTGACCACCTGTGTCGGTTTGGGGTACGGGCCGCTCAGAACTCGCTAGAGGCTTTTCTCGGCAGCATAGGATCACTGACTTCACCTGAATCGGCTCGGCATCACGTCTCAGCCCCATGACATGCGGATTTACCTACACATCGGCCTACACGCTTACCCCGGCACAACCACCGGCCGGGCTCAGCTACCTTCCTGCGTCACCCCATCGCTTGACTACTACCCGCCAGGTTCCCACGCTCCCCACCCTCAACCCGAAGGTCTCAGACAGATCGGATGGTTAGCACAACGAAGTTCATCACGGGCGCTCCTTCGCGGGTACGGGAATATCAACCCGTTGTCCATCGACTACGCCTCTCGGCCTCGCCTTAGGTCCCGACTCACCCAGGGCGGATTAACCTGGCCCTGGAACCCTTGGTCATCCGGCGGAAGGGTTTCTCACCCTTCTT
>NZ_JBXUOW010000149.1:0-1952 GCF_057196645.1 Micromonospora sp. ATLC16 | reverse complement strand
AGACACCTGAATGATCACCAGAGGACCGCGTTCTTCTACGTATCCACCGAAACCGGCGTGACTACCTCACAACCGGCCATCCGGTCATATCTCGATCTTGCGAATGCCCTGTACAAGCAACCCGCCGACGGCCGTCGCCTCGCCGTCGACAAGGGCACCCACAACGCGATCCTGCGATCAATGCGGTGCCTCGGAGAACGCGGCTTCGCACTCCTGACCGGCCGCTGGCGCACTTTACGACACAGCACCGCCAGCCCACGACACCTCGGCGACACCGTCCGCGCCGCACTCCACCTCACCCATTACGAATACCGATACCTACTGGATTCTTGTTGAGATCACGTCACTGCAATTTCGTATCGCATAGCCGGGGGACCGACTACCCGCGTCCACCGAAAGCCGCTCGGCTGCCGTTCAACTCATCGAGAGCTCGCATGACGTGACCGACGTCCGCTTGCGCATCTCCGTTCGTGGCAGCCAACAACTCGGCTCGGCGGCCCAGCTCGGCGAAGAATGAGGCGGTGACCCCGGCGGTTGACTCTACGATCCTACTGAAGTCGGCGTCACTCAGAAAGATCGATCTTCCGTAGAGGGCCAGCAGGCGGGCCCTGCCCTTCTCGTCCGGCGGTGGAACCTCGACCACGAGATCGACGCGACCGGGGCGCTGCACCAACGCCTCCTCGACCGCCTCCAGCCGGTTGGTGGTCAGCAGGAAGGTGACGTCCGCGTCCTCCGCCACTCCATCCATCATGTTCAGAATTTCGGCCAGGAAAGGGTTGGTCAGCGCCGCGGACGGGCGCTCGCGCCCCTGGGCGACCAGGTCCACGTCCTCGAGCACTACGATGGCCGGCGCGAGCGTCCGGGCCAGTGTGCACGCCTCACGGATGAACTGCGCGGAGAACCCGGTGACGATCAGGACCGTGGCGGCCGGCACCCGACCGATCAGGTGCCGCAGCGTGTGCGTCTTGCCGGTGCCTGGCGGCCCGTACAGAACGACGCCCCTCCTGAGCCTGTGCCCAGCGGCTTGGAGGCGAGCTCGATGCTCAGTGGTGCCGACAACGTTTCTGTGCAGGGCTTCCAGTGCACCGGGTGGAAGGATCACGTCTGCCTGGTCGATCTTAGGCCGGTGGTGGAACCTCAGTGGCCCCAGGCCGTCGGAGAATTCGTGTGACTCGAAGGAGAGAACCTGGCCGCGGAAGACGCTGCGCTCGGCCGCCAGGTTGCGGATGGTGTCCAGGAACCGCCTTGCTGCCGTCACGTCGGCGGTGAGCACCTCCAACTGCACCTGCGGCACACCGGTACGACGCGCCCCGACGCGTAGCAGGACGACGAGGCGTTCGTCCGACGAGACGATCAACAGTAGACCGAAGCCGATGCACGTCATGTCCGTTTCGACCCCCACCGGGACCGAAACGTAGTCGACAGCGCCCACATCGAACTGCTGATGACGGCCCGTGGCGTTCACGATGTCCGCCAAGCCGTGGTGCTCGCGGTTGGCGCCGCTTATCCCCAGCAGGTCCGCCCTCCGGCCCCCCTCGTCGAGGTACGCCTCAAGCGCCACCTGGATGTTGGGGTGCTCAAACGCCGGGAACGAGTCGGTGACCACCGGAAGTCCGTCGGGATCCCTCCCCAGATGCGACTCGAGCCGTCGGCGCAGCGCAGAAGGCTTCTCGGGCGGGGCAAGCCGGGACACGGCGGTCATGAAGGCTCGGAACTGCCGAGCAAAATCAGCCACGTCGAAGTTGTCCGTCATCACGTGACAGAGGCTACCGGCTGGCTGGACGGAACCGACGGACGCCCATTGTCCAGCACTGCTGGACCACGTCACTTTTTGGAGGCCAACCTCCCCTGTTCAGGGGGGATTTGACTGATCGAGGTCAGTGAAAGAAAGGTGCACCTGGCCTGCGAGGATGTGGGTGTCGAGTCCATGTCCACAGCAGAATCGGGTGCAC
>NZ_JBXUOW010000148.1:0-2047 GCF_057196645.1 Micromonospora sp. ATLC16 | reverse complement strand
GGGGTGGCGCGGGGGCGGGGCGGCGGGGGCGGGTGGTTGCGTCTCACCCCTCAGCCGGCTACCGAGCGGAGGCCGCCGGGGCGGCGGCCCAGGAGGCGGTCCAGCGCGGCGGCGCTGTCCGCGTCGGCGGGCTGCTGCACCACCAGTCGCTGCTGGTCGTCGGCGAGTTCCAGGGTCTCGTACGACAGCCGCAGCGGACCCACCTGCGGATGCCGCAGCCAGCGCACTCCGCTCGGCTGCACGGCGACCGGCCGGCGCTGCCACCGGGACCGGAACGGTTCCCCGACGGTACGGGCGAGCCGTTCGGCGAACGCGTCGGCGGCGGGGTCGCCCCCGCGCAACCGGTGCAGGTCGGCGACCTGCTGGTCGGCGAGGTCGGCCCAGTCGGGAAAGTGCTGACGTGCGCGCTCGTCGGCGAAGAGGAACCACACGAGGTTGGGCCGCTCGTCGTCGAGCAGCCCCAGCGGCCGGGCCAACCTTTCGAACGGCTCGTTCCAGGCCAGCACGTCGCCGATCCGGTTGGTCAGGTACGCCGGCCGGTCCCGTAGCGCCTCCAGCAACGTGTGGACCTGTGGGCGGACGGTACGCGACACGGTCGGCCGCCCGCCCGCGCAGAGTTGCCGCCGGTGATCGACCGACGCGAGTTGCTGAAGGTGCCGCCGGTCGGCGTCGTCGAGCCGCAGTGCCTCGGCCAGCGCGGCGAGGATGCCCGGCGACGGGTGGGTGTCCCGGCCCTGTTCGAGCCGGGTCAGGTATTCCACGCTGACCTGGGCCAACGTGGCCAACTCCGCACGCCGCAGGCCCGGGGTCCGCCGCCGGCCGTTGGTGGGTAGCCCCACCTGCTCGGGGCGCAGCGCCTCGCGGCGGCTGCGGAGGAACGCGCCCAACTCGCCGTCCATCACCCGTCCAGTTTGCCGCGCCCGTGACCCGGGAGGGTGTCCCCGCCGGGGCTACCCTCCCGCCGGTCTCCCCGAGTGCCTCCGACGGCGGTGGGATCGGCTCATGAACAGCACACGACAGCACGGACCGATCAAGGTGGGCCTGGTCGTCGGCAGCAGCCGCCCGGGGCGACGTGGCCCGACGGTGGCGGGATGGGCGGCCGAGACGGCGGCCGGGCATCCGGCGGCGCGAGCGGGCGAGGTGACCGTCGAACTGGTCGATCTCGCCGAGCAGCGGCTGCCGATGCTCGACGAACCCGTGCCGGCGAGGTTCGGCGACTACCGTCACGACCACACCCGCCGCTGGTCGACGGTGGTGGCGGCGTACGACGCGTTCGTCTTCGTCACCCCGGAGTACAACAGTTCGGTCCCGGCGGTCCTGAAGAACGCCATCGACTATCTGGACGCCGAGTGGCGCGGCAAGCCGGCCGGTGTGCTCGCCTACGGCGTACGCGGGGGAGGGCGGGCGGCCGAGCATCTGCGGCCGATTCTCGCCGAGGTGGGCATGGAGGTCCTGCCGAGCCATGTCGAGCTGGGGTTGTTCACGGACTTCGACTGGACCGGTGCGGACCGGTCGGACCCGACCGCCGACGGTCGGATCGCGCCCGGCGAAGGCCGAGCGGAACTGATCACCGCGATGCTCACCGAACTCCTCGCTGCGGTTCCGGCTGTTGGCCGGGTGAGCTGACCATGGAGACGCTTCTGATCACGTATCGGGTCCGCCCGGACCGCCTCGACGAGCATCTGGCCCTGCTCGACAGGGTGCACCGGGATCTGGCCCGGCTGCGTCCGCCCAAATTCCGCTACCTGACCCTGCGGCTCGACGACGGGCTCAGCTTCGTCGACGTCGTCATGGGCCCGGATCTGCCCGGACCACTGCCGTCGTTGGAGTCGTTCGGTCGTTTCCGGGCCGGACTGGAGGAGCGGTGCGAGCAGCGGAGCACTGCCGGTTTCACCGTCCTGGGGTCGTACGGTATGGGTGAAGACTTCGTCCGCTTTGTGCCGACCGGGGGAGAACGGGCCGACGGCTGACGTGGGGGGGGGGGGGGGCTCCCCCCCCCCCCCCGGGCGCGGGTGTGACTTTCTGCCGCGGCCCTACGAGGCCCCCG
>NZ_JBXUOW010000147.1:0-2164 GCF_057196645.1 Micromonospora sp. ATLC16 | reverse complement strand
GGGGTCGGCGGGCCGGACGGGGCCGGCGGGCCGGACGTCGGCGCCGCGCTCGGCGGTGGACCGCCGGACATCAAGCCGCCCGGCGTGGCAGCGGTCGGTCCGCCCTTCGACACCTGGCCGGGCGCCCTGCCGATGGTGCGGCCGAGGTGGTCGAGGCGCTGCCCCTGGGCGATCAGCCGCTGGTCCAGGTACTCCACGGCGGCGCCGAGATCCCGCTGCCGTTCGGCTTCGGCGGCGGCGCCCTGTTCCCCGGCGCGGTGCTGCACGGAGAGGTGGCGGGCCAGCGCCGCGTACTCGTCGAAGGTGGACACGCCTCACTCCTGCCCGTCGGTGGGGTGACCGTCGCGGACGAACGGCACGATTAACCGGACCCGCTGGTCGTGCCGATCCACCAGCAGCGCCCGGTCCGCCCGGGGCGTGTACGCGAGGTCGTGCACCCCGAGATGCAGGCCGAGATCCGAGCCGGGCACGTTCAACGCGACCAGGCAGGCGACGTCGTCGCGGTTCTGCGTGCCGCCGAGGTCGTCGGCGAGCCGGCGCAGGCCGCGCCACCAGCCGAGCAGGTGCACCCCGTGGCCGGGCCCCTGCCGCAGCAGCACCCGCAGCTCGTCGTGACCGGAGCGGAACGTGGTCGGATCGCTCTCGCCGAGCAGGCCGGCGGCGGCGTCCATCCCGAACACCACCAGGTAGGCGCGCTCCGGCCGGTCACCGCCTTCCCCGGCGGCGAGGGTGCGGATCCGGTCGCGCAGGGCGGCGGCGTCGAGCCGCTCGACCCGGTGCCCGGCGGCGGCCAACGTGGCGGCCGTGTCGTCGGCCGCCGGGTCGGCGGCGGCGACCAGCGGAGCAAGCACGAACACCGCCTCGCCGGGGGCATGCTGTCGGGCCAGGCTCAGGGTGGCGGCCCGCAGCACCTCGGCCCCGGCGGACGAGGTGCCGACCACGGCCAGGTGCCGGCCGGGGGCGGTGTCCATGATGAACAGGGCGGTGGTGCCGTCCACGTCGACCGTCCGGCCGACCAGGGCCAGCGGACGCCGGCCACCGGGGCGCAGTCCGGCGAACGTGGCGTCGTCCTCGACGCGGGCGGTGTCGTAGCCGCGGAACACCGACGGCGGGCGGGCCCCCGCCGGGCGGGCCCGCCACATCTCGTGGCGCAGTCGGGTCAACTCGTCGGACGCGGCGTGCGCGTCGGGGAAGCGGATCACGGTGTTCGCGCCGGGTGCACCGGCGGCGGTGTTCACCACGGCCGAGCCGACCGGCAGCGTCGCCGCGGCGTCGTTGAGGTGGTCGAGCACTCCCCCACCGCCGGGCAGCGCCACCCGCAGGGCGAACTGCCCGAAGACCGCCTCGGCGCGGCCGTAGAGCGCCTCGATCCCGGTGGTGCTCTGGCTGGCCAACACCAGATGTACGCCGTACGAGCGGCCCTTGCGGGCCAGCTCCTCCAGCAGGTCGACCGACTCGCGGGCCAGCGGGTCGTTGCCGGCCAGCAGCACGTGGAACTCGTCGATCACGGCGACGATCCGGGGCACTGCGGTGTCGGCGGGCAGGTCGGCGAGCTTGGTGACGCCGTGCCGCTTGAGTGCGGTGGCCCGCCGGTTCAGTTCGCGGCGCAGCTCGCGCAGCACCGCCACGCCGTACTCCCGGTCGCTCTCGATGCCGACGGCGCGGGCGTGCGGCAGCCACGACGGGTCGCGTTCGGTGGGCACGAACTCGGTGAAGCTGACCCCCTCCTTGAAGTCGAGCAGGTAGAGCTGCAGCTCGGTCGGCGGGTAGCGGGCGGCCAGGCCGTACAGGACGTCGAGCAGGAAGACCGTCTTGCCGGCGCCCGTACGGCCACCGACCAGCCAGTGCGGGGTGGCGTCGTCGAAGGCCATCGGGAACGGGTCGCGTCCGGCGCGGCCCACCACGGTACGCAGGCCCGCCCGGCCGGAGACCCCCCACCGCTGCCCGGGCAGCAGGTCGGCGAAGCCGACCGCCTCGCCGCGTCGGGCCGCCTCGCCCAGATGGGTGGCGAGCGCGGCGACGGAGGCCGGCGGGGGGTCGCCGTCGAGGACGACCGGCGCGGCCAGTCCGCTGCCGTCGGCGCTGAACGGCGTGCCGGGTGGGTCGCCGACCCGGGCGTACCCGTCGGTCAGCCGCAGCAGGGTGGTGGCGCCCAGCGGTGGGG
>NZ_JBXUOW010000146.1:0-2380 GCF_057196645.1 Micromonospora sp. ATLC16 | reverse complement strand
GCCCCGCTGGCCGGGCAGGCGGGTGGCTGGCTCGCGCTGCGGCTGGTGTCCCGGCTGCTGCCGGGTACGGCGGCGTTGACCGCGGCGGCCGGCAACTCGGCGGGGGCCGAACGCCTGGCCGCCCGCGCCGCCACCCTTTACCGGCCACCCCGCTGACCCACCCGGACGGCCAGCAGCCCCGCTGACAGGATCCGGTTGACCAAGAAGTTCGCGCCACGGCCACCGGTCTGGCAGACGCGAACCTCTTGATCGACGGAACGGTCCTGAGCGGATGTGGGGACGGGGTCAGAGCCAGGTGAACCAGTCGCGGGGAAGCAGGGCGTAGCCGAGGAAGGCGACGATGTCCAGCAGGGCGTGGGCCACGATCAGTGGCATCACCCGGCGGGTGCGCAGGTAGCAGAGGCTGAACACCACCCCCATCACCGCGTTGCCGAGGAACGCCCCGAACCCCTGGTAGAGGTGGTACGAGGCGCGCAGCAGCGCGCTCGTCGCGATGATCGCGCCGGCCCGCCACTGGAGCTGGCGCAGCCGGGTCATCAGGTAGCCGACCACGATCATCTCCTCCAGGATGCTGTTCTGGAACGCGGCGAGGATCAGCACCGGCACCGTCCACCACAGGTCGGGCAGGGCGGCCGGCACCAGGGTGGCGTTGATGCCGAGTTGGGCGGCCGCCCAGAACAACGCCAGGCCGGGGAGTCCGATCAGCGCCGCGAGCCCGGCGCCCCGGGCCAGGTCGGAGCCGGGTCGTCCGGCGTCCAGGCCGAGCGTCCGCACCGGGTCGCCGGGGTCCCGCGCCAGCAGGTGTACGGCGAGCAGCACCGGCAGCAGCGCGAAGACGATGCCCAGCAGCTGGTACGTCAGGTCCAGGTAGGGGCGGGCCGACGCGGAGGTGTTCAACGCGGCGGTCTGCCGCGACAGGCCGCCCTCGGCGGTCAATTTCGCGATGATCGACACGACGGCGTAGACGGCCGACTGGCCGAGGGAGAGGCCGAGTACCAGCATCGTCTCGACGCCGAGCGTGCGGCGGGACACCGGGCGGGTGAGCTGAACGGTCACCGAACCACTCTGCCCGACCGGAGGTGCTGCTGGTGACGCCTGTCCACCGGCGAGCAGCCCTCACGATGCGATCGCACATTCTGTGCGACCTTCATGCACGCTCCGTGGAGATTCTGTCTGGGCCCGATCCGCCGTCAGAAGAAGGAGCGCCCCCGGTGGACAACTTCGCGCGGCTGCTGAAGGAGAGCTGGACCCTGATCGAGGAGGACCGGATCCGGCTGAGCGGTCACTTCTACGCCCGGCTCTTCCTCCTCGACCCCGAGTTGCGCAAGCTTTTCCCGGTGCAGATGACCGGCCAGGGCGACCGACTGCTCGAAGCGATCATCGCGGCGATCCACACGGTGGACGACCCGGAGGGCTTCGACGAGTTCCTCCGTGCGCTCGGACGGGACCACCGCAAGTACCACGTCGAGGCGGCCCACTACGACACGATGGGCGTGGCGCTGCTGGACGCGTTGCGCAGCATCGCCGGCGACGGCTGGAACCTGGAGTACGACCAGGCGTGGCGGGACGCGTACGCGGCGATCGCCGAGAAGATGCTCGCCGGGGCGGCGGCGGACGACGACCCACCGTTCTGGCACGCCGAGGTGCTGACCCACAGGCGGTACGGCCCGGACACCGCCGTCCTCACCTGCCGCGCGCTGCAGCACCCGTTGACCTGGCGGGCGGGTCAGTACGTCAGCGTGGAGGCGCCGCGCCACCACGCCCGGGTGTGGCGGACGTACTCGATCGCCAACGCGCCGAACGCCGACAACGTGCTGGAGTTTCACGTGCGTACGCCGACCGACGCCGCCGGCTGGGTCTCCGGCGCGCTGGTCCGTCGGACCGGGCCGGGCGACCTGCTTCGGGTGGCCGCGCCGATGGGGTCGATGACGGTCGACCGCTCGTCGGAGCGGGACATCCTCTGCGTCGCCGGTGGCGTCGGACTCGCCCCGATCAAGGCGCTCGTCGAGGATTTGGCCGGTTACAACCAGGCCCGTTGGGTGCACGTCTTCTACGGTGCCCGGACGGAGGCGGACCTCTACGGTCTGGACCGGCTGCGGGAGTTGGTGGCCGCCCACCCGTGGCTGTCGGTGACTCCGGCGTGCAGCGACGACCCGGACTTCGGCGGCGAGCAGGGCGACCTCCCCGACGTGGTGGCCCGGTACGGGCCGTGGACGACGCACGACTGTTTCGTCTCCGGATCGGCGCCGATGGTGCGCGCCACGCTCCGGGTGCTGGCCGCCGACGCCGTACCGCCGCAGCGGACCCGGTACGACACCTTCGGCAACCTGTAGAGCTTTCCTCCCCCCGAACCGGGGCGCGTGCCCCTGCCCCCTGGGGC
>NZ_JBXUOW010000145.1:0-2533 GCF_057196645.1 Micromonospora sp. ATLC16 | reverse complement strand
GCTCGGACGCGCCGGCCCGGGCCGCCGCGAGCCGGCGCGCGGTGAGCAGTGGGTCGGGCCGCAACCACAGCAGCAGTACGCCGGCGGCGAGCACGAACGCGACGGCGCTGAACGCGAACGGGCCGGACAGCGCCGGCAGCCCCCAGCCGCTGGTGGTGCGGTCGGCGAGAGCGGCGAAGTTCGGGGCGGCCACCGCGCCGATGGTGGTGGCCCAGACGATCAGCGACAGTTGCCGGGCGCGGCGGTCCGGTTCGGCGAGGTCGACCGCGGCGTAGCGGGCCTGGAGGTTGGCGGCGGCGCCGCCGCCGAAGAGGAGCATGCCGAGAAAGAGCAGGGGCACCGACCGGGTCGCCGCGGCGAGCACGACAAGCACCCCGCCCAACGCCCCGACCAGGTACGCGACGGCCAGGCCGGGGCGGCGGCCGTACCCGGTGATGATCCGGGTGACCGGCACGGCGAGCAGTGCGGCGCCGACCACGGCGGCGCTCTGCGTCAGGCCGGCCACGGCGGTGCCGGCGATCTCGGCGGCGAGCAGGGCGCCGACTGCGATGCCGATGGTCACCCCGATGCCGCCGACGATCTGGGTGATGAAGAGCAGCCGCAGGGTACGCCGCTGGATCGGCGCGACGTCTGGGTGCGCCGTCTGCGTGGTGGTCAGGTCAGTGGCCAACGGGAGGCTCCTCGGGTAAGGGGTGACCATCCTTTCGCACCCGACCGACAGCCGGCAGCCCGGTTTTCGTCATAGCCCCAGGCCGCGACCGATGATCTCCGTGGTGCCGCCGTAGACGGTCTGCACCCGGCTGTCCAGCCAGGCCCCGCCACCGGGTACTCCGCCATGAAGCCGTAGCCGCCGGGCAATTGCACGCACCGTTCGGCCACCCGGTTCTGCAACTCCGTGGTCCACCACTTGGCCTTGGCCGCGTCGGTCCTCGACAGCCGGCCGGCGTTGAACTCGGCCACGCAGTGGTTGACGAAGGTCCGCGCGATGGTGACCTCGGTGTCCAGTTCGGCGAGCGCGAGCACCGCGCGCCGGACGCGCCAGCGGAGGTACGCCGGCAGTTCGGCGCGGAGGCTCTCGCCACTGGCCCGGTCCGATCACCTGCCAGGTGCCGGTTCTGCCCCGCCGACATCACGGCCAGTCTCCACTGGGGACGATCGGCCGGCCGGTGGCGTCAGCCGGCGAGGGCGCGAGCCGCGACGGTGAGGTCGGCGACCAGTCCGTCGTACGCCACGTCCTGGTTGTCGGCCCGGAGCACGGCGGACGGGTGGATGGTGGCCAGCAGCTGGGCCGGGGGCGCGTCGGTGGTCCCTCCGGCGCTGTCCACCGGTACCCGTTGGAAGTCCTCCGGGTGTTGGGCGGCGGCCGGCCAGGGCAGCAGTTCGCCGCGCTGACGGGTGACCCGGAACGTCGGGCCGAGCAGCGCTTTCGCGGCGGTCGCCCCGAGCACCACGATCACCTCGGGGGTCAGCTGGGCGAACTCGGCGACCAGCCACGGCCGGCAGGCGGTGATGTGCACCCGGTCGGGGGTCTGGTGGATCCGGCGCTTACCACGCAGTTCGAAGCGGAAGTGCTTCACGGCGTTGGTGAGGTAGATGTGGGCCGGGTCCAGCTTGGCGTCGTCGACCGCCTTGCGCAGCAGTCGGCCGGCGGGGCCCACGAAGGGCAGCCCCTTCTGGTCCTCCATGTCGCCGGGCTGCTCGCCGACGAAGACCACCCTGGCACTGGCGTCGCCCCGACCGAAGACGGTCTGGGAAGCGTCCCGGTACAGCTCGCAGCCTCGGCAGCCGGTGGCGGCGGCCCGCAGGTCGTCGAGGGTGTCGGCCTGCGGCGGAATGAACCGCTGTGCGCCGGGCGCGGTGTCGGTGTCGGCCATGGCGACTGTTCTACCCGCTGTGGCGCGGCCCACGCGAGCAGGAGCGCGGGTTGGCACCGACGTCCGCGTCCCGGTCCGGGCATCAAACACCCCGGGGGCCGCCGCCCAGGTCCGCCCGCCCCAGCCGACCCACCTCCGCCCGCCCCGGCCGACCCAGGTCCGCCCGCCCCGGCCGGCTCAGGACGCCGACCCACGTCCGCCCGCCCCGGCCGGCTCAGGACGGCGGCCCACCTCCGCCGACCCAGGTCCGCCCGCCCCGGCCGGCTCAGGACAGCGAGCCAGGTCCGCCCGCCCCGGCCGGCTCAGGACAGCGAGCCGGGTCCGCCCGCCTCAGCCAGTTCACGACGCCGATCCACGTCCGCGCGCCCCAGCCAGCCTAGAAGCCGGCCCGGGATCCCGGCCGACGAGCCGGCCCGACATACCGCAACTTGGCGTATCCGCTGGATGGGAGGGCCCGAGATGCCGCAAGCCGCGCCGGAGCCACTCCTGACGCCCGCCTCCTGCCGCAGACTCACGCCGCAACAACAACATCGGCGACGTCGCTGCCCTGACCCCCTACCGAAGCAGCAACATCGGGGATATTGCCGCCTCAAACCCGCCTCAGGCAGCAACATCGGGGATATTGCAGCCTCGTCGGGCGGCGGCGCAGCGTTGGCGGC
>NZ_JBXUOW010000144.1:0-2670 GCF_057196645.1 Micromonospora sp. ATLC16 | reverse complement strand
GTCCACGCCCCGGCGCGACCGGGCGGGCGGCGGAGGCCGGCGGGCGGTCAGATGCCTCGACCGCGTCGGTGCAGGGTGCGCAGCACCGTGTCGGCGCCGACCACCCGCCCGGCGACCGCGAGGGCCAGGTAGGCCCGGGGTTCGCGCGGGTTGCGACGGATGGTCCGCCGGGCCCAGCGCACCGCGCCCCGGGAGTCTCCTGACGCCGCGCGGGCGAAGGCGATCTGCCCGGTGACCCGGGCCTGCCCGGCCGGTTGGCTGGCAAACTCGGGATAGCGGTCCAGCAGCCACTGCAACGCCTCGGAGATGGTGTCCCACCGCTGGGCGAAGTACGACCGCTTGTGCCACCGCACCACCACGTACGGGGTACGCAGGTTGACCAGCGGTGCGCTGCGGGCGGCCCGGAGCAGGAACTCGTAGTCCTCGGCGTAGCTGCCCGGGATCTCCTCGTCGACGAGCCCGAACCCGTCCCGCAACGCCGCCGCGCGGATGACGAAGGTCGACGGATGCAGCTCGGTCATCCGGTCACGCAGCAACTCGGCCAGGCTGATCGAGTCGCGCTCCAACACCCGCTCAACGGTGTGCCCGTCGTAGCTCACCCGGATGCCGCAGCTGACGAACTCGGCACCGGGCACCTCGGCCAGCGCCTCGGTCTGGGCGCGCAGCTTGCCGGGCAGCCACTCGTCGTCGTCGTCGCAGAAGG
Source organism: Micromonospora sp. ATLC16 (assembly GCF_057196645.1). Classification (NCBI taxonomy): domain Bacteria; kingdom Bacillati; phylum Actinomycetota; class Actinomycetes; order Micromonosporales; family Micromonosporaceae; genus Micromonospora; species Micromonospora sp. ATLC16. Next base: position 1,967 of record NZ_JBXUOW010000144.1, on the reverse strand, counting down.
CGACCAGCTCACCGGTGGCGGCCAGGATGCCGGTGTTGCGGGCGCCGGCCAGGCCCGGCGTGCGCGCGTTGGTGATCACCCGCACCGTCCGGTCCGGCGCGGACAGCTCGGCCAGGGAGGCGTCCGGTTCGGACTGGTCGTAGACGACGACCACCTCGACCGGCCCCGGGTAGTCCTGGCCGACGATGGCGCGTACCGCGGCCCGCAGCAGCTCCGGCCGGTCGCGGGTGGGCACCACGGCGCTCACGCTCGGGTACGGGGTCACGGCTTCCGCCTTCCGTTCGGGCCGGGTCCGTGCCACGGCCGCCACCAGGGTCGGTGGCGCCGCTGCGCGGCGGCAGCCACCAGGTCCTCGACGATCACTCCCACCCGCCGTACCGCGGCCCGCCGCCCGTCGGCCGCCCCGGCGTCCACCTCGACGGTGAACCGCGAGCGGTCGGCGAGCCCGGTGGCCAGCGTGGCGAGCAACTCCTGCCGCGACTCGCAGAGCGCCACCAGACCGGCCGTGCCGAGCCGGCGGGCGAACAACAGCTGGTGGTCGTCGACATGCTCGCCACGGGTCGGGTCGCGGGGCACCACGATCGGCAGGTGCCCGTGCCGGCGTGCCTCCAGGATGGTGGCCGGCCCGCCGTGGCAGACGACCAGGTCGGCCCCGGCCATCGCCGTCTGCAACTCGGCGTGGCCGAGGAACGGCACCGCGTCGGGCAGGTCCGCGGCCCGGGTGTGTCCGTGCTGCACGGTCAACCGGACCTCGTCGGCAACCTCGTCGTGCCACTGGCGCAGCCAGTCGACCAGCCGGTCGAACGGATGCTTGTCGGTGCCGACGGCCACCAGCACCTGCGGCCGGCCGTCGGTGCGCGGCTCGCGCGGCTCCGGCACGCGTATCGTCGGCTCCTCGGGGGCCGGGCGGGGCCGCACCGGCGTGGCCCGGTGCCCGTCGCCGGGCGCGTCGCCGCTCACAGCAGCGTCCCCACGACGGTGGCCTCCGGATACTGGCGGCGCTGCTCCTCCCACTGCACGAGCATCGCCGACAGGAACGGGCGGCACAGCCGGGCGGTAAGCGTCGGTGTGTCGATCCGGTCGTAGACCTCGATGTAGACGGTCGGGATGCGGCGCAGCCGGGCGAGCACGACGAACGGCACCGCCACGCCCGCGCCGGTGGTGACCACCGCGGCGACCCGCCGCCGACGCAGCACCCGGCCGGCCAGCCACGCGTTGCGCAGCAGGTTGCCCAGGTGGCGGGTGGTGGGATGGTACGCCGGAACGACGTCCTCCCCGGCCAGCAGCGACAGCGCCTCCGGCGTGTCGAAGGTGACCCAGCATCGTCGCCAGGTCTCGTACCAGGGCCGCAGGGCGAGCAACTGCGCCAGGTGCCCTCCGCTCGACCCGACCAGCAGCAACACCGGCTGCTGGTCGGCTTCCATGTTGGTGTTGTCCACGTGACTCCCCACAAGTCCGCTTGACGTGTCGGTCAGCTGTGTCGGTCCTGAATGGTGTCCAGCAGGGCGGGATGCAGCGCCGGGTTCCAGCCGGCGCCGGCGTCGGCCAGCCGCCAGGTGCGCAGCCACATCTCCACCAGGTACGCATCGGCAACCAGCCGCTGCCGGGCCCGGTCCAGCCCCAGCGTGTCGCCGTGCCGGTTGAGCCAGGTGTCGACCTGCCGGGCCGCCTCGGCGGCCGGTTCGCCGCGCGCCACCAGCGAACGCTGGAACGCGTCGTGGGCCAGGTCGAACCCGACGGGCACCTCCGGCCCGCTGTGCTCCCAGTCCCAGGCGATGAGTTTCCCCTCGTGCCGGCCGAGGTTCCACGGCACCCAGTCGCCGTGCCAGTGGCCGAACTCGACGGTGACGTCACCGTGCCGGCGGGCCAGGTCGGCGACGGCCGCCGCCGCACGGTCGCCGACGGCGTCGGCGGCGCGCCGCGCCTGCGCGGTCAGCCTGGCCAGGAACGGTGAGCCGGCCAGGGGC
>NZ_JBXUOW010000143.1:0-2929 GCF_057196645.1 Micromonospora sp. ATLC16 | reverse complement strand
CGCAGCGACAGGCGGCGCGGCGGCGGGCCGTGTCCCGTCCTCGCCGTCGCCGGTCGGGCGCACGTGCCCCGGTTGCGCCGTGACGTGGCCGGCGACGACGCGCCACCGCTCGGCCCATTCCGCCTCGTCGCCGCCGAGTGCACGCACGTACGCCAGGGTCGTGTCCAGCGTCGGCAGCCGCCGGCCACCGGCCGCCTCGGACAGCGAACTCGCGGACCGGTGGGCCCGCCGGGCGAGGGCCTGGTAGGTGGGGCGGCCTGCCTTGTCCCGCAGGGTCCTCAGGTCGGCGGCGAACGCCTGAAGCGGGTCGGCGGTGGGGTCCAGGGGGCGTTCCGCCCGGGCCATGGGCCGCTCCTCGAATTGATTGACCACAACCGGGATTCATTGTCCGACGCGACACAGCGTAGAGATCAGTGTTGACGGACGGTAGAGATGAGGAGCCGAATCCCGGGGCTGACACAGCCCACCACAGGTCAGGAGAGACAATGATCCGGAACGCCCGCCGGTTGGCCGCCGCTGCCGCAGGCGCTTTCATCGCCGCCAGCCTCCTGGTCGCGACACCCGCCAGCGCCGCCACCTGTAACGGCCACGGCTGCGACGGGACCGACCCGATCGACACCGGCTGCTCCGCGAACGCCCGCAACGCCACGACCTACCCGAAGTACATCACGCAGGGCTCGACCACCCTCGCCGTCGTGGAGCTGCGCTGGAGCGAAGCCTGCAAGACCAACTGGGGCCGGATCTCCAACCGGGTCAGCCCGAACAACACCGTCCAGGTGCACGTCTACCGGTCGAATCCGTACGCCACCACCAACTGGTACGGCGGCACCGGCCAGCAGTACTACGGGGACCAGCTCTACGGGCACAACATGACGGTCTGCGCGGTCGGCAAGGTGACCACCTCCTCCGGCACGACGTACACCAGCGACCCGCTCTGCGCCTGACGATCCCCCGACGCCGGCCCTGCGGTGCGAGCAGGACCGGCAGACAGGACCACCGGGCCGGCGCGTCGTGGGACCACGCGCCGGCCCGGTGACCATCCACCACGGTGGCGGTGGTGTCGGGAAGCGGGTTCGACCCGAGCAGCGGCGTCGAGGGGGAGTTGTCGGCCCGGTCGTACGCGCTGACCCTCCAGGTGGTGGCCGACCAGAACGCCGAGATCGCGGTCTACCGGCGCTGGTGGGGCGAGCGGCGGGTCGACGGCGTACTGGTCTGCGACCTGCGAACCGACGACGGCCGGGTGCCGGTGCTGGAGGGACTGGGCCTGCCGGCCGTGGTGATCGCCTCCTCCGACTACACCGGCGAGGAGGGTGCGCGAGTGACCCGGCGGCTGCTCAGCTCCCGGCCCCGCCCCCACCAGCAGGTGAAACGGTTGCGCAATTGCGCTCAGCGCGACGTCGAGGGGAACTCCTCGAAGTACGCCTCGACCCGCTCGGCGGTGGCCGGCCGGGCCAGCTCGAAGCCCTGGCCGTACCGGCATCCGGCCCGATGCGCTCCGTCGACCTGGTGGGCCGATTCCAGCTCCTCGGCCACCACCTCAAGGCCCAACCGTTCGGCCACGGTGACCACCACGTCCAGCAGCGGCCGGTGCGGGTCGCTGCCCGCCGTGGCCACCTCCGGCCCGACCTTGAGCAGGTCGATCGGTAGTCGCCGGAGCTGAGCGAGAGAGGCATGCTCGGCCCGGAAGTCGTCAAGCGCGGTGCGGATGCCCATCGAGCGCAACCCGGCCAGCCGGGCGACCACCGTGGGCAGCTCGGCGGCGACCTTCGGCTCGGCGACCTCGATCACCAACTGGTCCGGCCCCACCCCGTACGCCTCCAGCACCGCTGCCGTCCGGGGCACGAAGTCCGGTGAGGTGAGTTCCCGAATGGTCACGTTGACCGCCATCCACAGTCGTCGGCCACCCACCGTCCAGTAGGCCAACTGTCGACAGGCCCGGTCCAGCACCCACACCCCCAACTCGCCCACGATGTCGAGCTCCTCGGCCACCGGGAGCAGCTCCGCCGGGAACACGGTGCCCAGCACCGGGTTGCGCCACCGCAGCAGCGCCTCCGTACCGACCGGCGTCCGATCGGCCAGACCGAGGATGGGTTGGTAGACCAGGTCCAACTCACCCCGGGCGACCGCGCCGGGCAGTTCCCGCTCAAGGTCCAGCCGGCGGACCAACTGCTCCTCCAGGTAGGCGTCGTACCACTCGACCCGGTCGCGGCCGAGCTGAGCCGCGCGTCGTCGAGCCAGGTCCGCCCGGCGAAACAGATCCTCCGGCCGACCCTGGCCCAGCTCGGCCAGCCCGACGCTCGGTCGCGACCGCAGCACCGCCCCGGAGACCTCGTAGGGTCGGCTCAGCGCGGTGAGCAGCCGGGTGCCCAGCGCGTACGCCAGCACCGGTCCGGACCGGCTGACCACCGCGAGCCCACTCCCGGCCAGGCCGAACACCTCGTCCTCATCGGCCGCCACGGCTCGGGCCCGACGCACGGCCTCGGCGGCCACGTCGTCGCGCACCAGCCGGCCGGGCAGCTCGCCGAGGTGCAGGTCGATCACGAGCAGCGCACCGGAGACCGGCTCGGGCCGGGCCGCCAGCGCCCCGAGCAGGGCGACGCGACCGGTCGAGCCGCCCGGCTCGGGGGCGGCCGGCGCGGGGGCGGGGGCGGCCGGCTCCTCCGACACCGTCACGGTGGCGGTGCCGAACACCTCACGCACTACCAGTGGCGGGATCACGGCGAGCGCGAGCAGCACCGCCGTACGGTCGGGCAGGAGGCCGACCTGCAACTGGTGGACGACGGCGAGCACCACCGCGATCGCAGGAAGCACCGCCCGTGGCCAGACGAGCGCGGTCCGCCGGATGGGCGCGGCCTGCGCCGCCTGCGGAACCCCGGCGGCGACCAGCAGCACGCCGACCACCAGTGGCGGCACGGCCAGCAGCGCCGCC
>NZ_JBXUOW010000142.1:0-3141 GCF_057196645.1 Micromonospora sp. ATLC16 | reverse complement strand
GCGCCGACCCGGCCGCGCCGGTGCCCCCGGCGGCCGCCCAGCGGCGACTGTGGCTGCTGGAGCAGCTCGCCCCGGACAACAGGGCTTACCTGCTGCCGGCCGCCCTGCTGGTGCGCGGCCGCCTGGACGTCGCCGCGCTGCGCCGCGCCTGCGACGAGGTGATGCGGCGGCACGAGGCGCTGCGCGCGGTGTTCCCGGAGACCGACGGCCGGCCCTGGCTGGTGGTGCGCCCGCAGGTGCCGGCCGAGCTGGTGGTGCACGACAGTACGGAGGGCGCGGAGGCCGAGCTCACCGAGCGGTTCTTCGACCGGCCGATCGTCCTCGCCGAGGGGCCACTGCTGCGCTGGGAGGTGCTGCGGCGCACCGACGACGAGGCGGTGGTGCTGCTCGCCATGCACCACATCGTCTCCGACCAGTGGTCGCTGGGCGTGCTGCTCGGCGAGGTCATGGCGCTGTACGCCGCGTACGCCGCCAGCGCGCCCAGCCCGCTGCCCGCCCTCGAGGTCCAGTACCCGGACGTCGCGCGCTGGCAGCAGGACGAGCCCACCGACCCGACCGGCCTGGACTACTGGGTCCGGCAGCTGCGCGGGGCGCCCGCCGAGCTCAACCTGTCCCTGGCCCGGCCCCGACCACCGGCGAAGACCTTTCGCGGCGGCGCGCTGCACCTGACCGTACCCGTCGAGGTGGTACGTGACCTGCGCACGCTGGGCCGCGCCGAGGGGGCCACCCTGTTCATGGTGCTGGCCGGCGCCTTCCAGGTTCTCCTCGGCCGGCTCAGCGGCACCGAGGACGTGGTCGTCGGCACGCCGGTGGCCAACCGGCGGCTGCCCGAGCTGGAACCGTTGATCGGCCTGTTCGTCAACACGTTGGTGCTGCGTACCGACCTCTCCGGCGAGCCCACCTTCCGGGAGCTGCTGCGCCGGGTCCGGCAGGTCTGCCTGGACGCGTACGAGCACCAGGACGTCCCGTTCGAGCGCCTCGTGGAGGCGCTGCGCCCGGACCGCAGCCTGGCGCGTACGCCGCTGTTCCAGGTCGGGTTCGCCCTGCAGAACGTCCCCTTCCCGGCGTGGACCGGCGGCGGCCTGCGGGTCGAGTCGCTGCCGGTCCACGCCGGCGCGGCGAAGTTCGACCTGGAGCTCCTGCTCACCGAGGACGGCGACGCCGTCCACGGCCGTCTCGAATACAGCCTCGACCTCTTCGACGAGGCGACCGCCGAGCGCATCGTGCACTACCTCCAGGTGGTGCTGGCCGCGATCGCCGCCGACCCGGAGCGGTCCGTCGGCCGGCTGCCGCTGCTCGACGAGACCGAGCGGCGGGAGGTCCTGGCGCTGGGCGACGGCGGCCACCGCGACTGGCCCGGCGCCGGCCTGATCCACGAGCAGTTCGAGGCGCAGGCCAGGGCGACCCCGGACGCCGACGCGCTGCGCTTCCGGGACGAGCGGCTCAGCTACGCCGAGCTGGACCGCCGCGCCAACCAGCTCGCGCACCGCCTGCGCCGGCTCGGCGTCGGCCGGGATGTGCTGGTGGGCGTGTGCATGGAGCGCTCCGTCGAGATGGTGGTGTCGCTGCTCGCCACGCTCAAGGCCGGCGGCGCGTACCTGCCGCTGGATCCGGCTCTCCCGCAGTCCCGCATCGCGTTCATGCTCGACGACGCCCGGGTGCCGGTGCTGCTCACCCACAGCCGCCTGGCGCCCTCGCTGCCGGCATTCGACGCGCACGTGCTCTGCCTGGACGAGGTCACCGCCGACCTCGCCGGCGAACCGGCGTCGCCGCCCGCGGTGGAGGTGGACGGCGAGGACCTGGCCTACGTGATCTACACCTCCGGCTCCACCGGACGACCCAAGGGAGTCATGAACGTCCACGCCGGCATCCGCAACCGGCTGCTGTGGATGCAGGACGAGTACCGGCTCGACGCCACCGACCGGGTGCTGCAGAAGACCCCGTTCTCCTTCGACGTGTCGGTCTGGGAGTTCTTCTGGCCGCTGATGACCGGCGCCTGCCTGGTGATGGCCGAGCCGGGCGGCCACCGCGACGCCCGCTACCTGGTCGAGACCATCCGCCGCGAGCGCATCACCACCGTGCACTTCGTCCCGTCGATGCTGCGGGTCTTCCTGGCCGAGGACGGGGTGGCGGACTGTCCCGGCCTGCGCCGGGTGCTGTGCAGCGGCGAGGCCCTGCCGCGTGAGCTGCAGGAGCGGTTCTTCGCCGTCTCGACGGCCGAGCTGCACAACCTGTACGGCCCGACCGAGGCGGCCGTCGACGTCACCGCCTGGGCGTGCCGCCGCGACGGCGACCCGAGGCCGGTGCCGATCGGCCACGCCATCGCCAACACCCGCATCCACGTGCTCGACCAGCTGTTGCAGCCGGTACCGGCCGGCGTGGCCGGTGAACTCTGCATCGGCGGGCGGAACCTGGCCCGGGGCTACCTCAACCGACCGGACCTGACCGCGGAGCGGTTCGTCGAGCACTCGTTCGACCCGGCCCTCGGTCAGCGCCTCTACCGCACGGGCGACCTGGCGCGGTTCCGCGACGACGGCGCCGTCGAGTACCTGGGCCGCCTCGACCACCAGGTGAAGCTCCGCGGTCACCGCATCGAGCTGGGCGAGATCGAGCAGACGCTCACCGACCACCCGGCCGTTCGCGACGCCATCGTCACCGCCCGGCCGTACGGTGGTGACCAACGGCTGGTGGCCTACCTGTCCGGCGACGAGCCGCCCGCCGCCGGCACCCTCATCGCCCACCTGCGGCAGCGGCTGCCCGACTACATGGTGCCGGCCGTCTTCGTCACGCTGCCGTCGTTCCCGCTGCTACCGAACGGGAAGGTGGACCGCTCGGCGCTGCCCGAGCCGGAGCTGTCGCGGCCCGACCTGGCCAGCCCGTACGAGGCCCCGCGTGACGATCTGGAGCGGACCGTCGCCGCGGCGTGGAGCCGGCTGCTCGGCATCGAGCAGGTGGGTGTGCATGACAACTTCTTCGAGCTGGGCGGCCACTCGCTGCTGATGGCGGAGCTGCGCGGCGCGCTGCAGGACACCATCGGCCGGCCGGTCACGCTCGTCGAGCTGTTCCAGCATCCGACCGTGCGCGCGCTGGCCGAGCACCTGGCGGCCCCCCCGGCCGCCGATCCGCTGACCGCCGCCCGCG
>NZ_JBXUOW010000141.1:0-3182 GCF_057196645.1 Micromonospora sp. ATLC16 | reverse complement strand
TCCCCTGGTGGTGAGGGCCTCGGTCATCGGGCTGGTCGGACCTGCGCGGCTCGAGCCCGCCGTGATCCCCGGTAATCCGGGTCGAGATGGCTGTGCTCAGGCGAGGGGCACGTGGGTGGTGACGATGATCATTCCTTGGGCCTGTTCCTTGTCGAGCAGTTGACGCCAGCCCTGCACGAGCTGCGTGTCGGTGAGGGCCGGCTGGTCCACGGTGCCCTTGAGGAGCGGTCCGAAGACGTTGAGGATCTGGTCGACCTCGGGCGGGACGGGGTGGTCGCGGGCATAGCGTCGCAGTTCCAGGTAGGTCCACATGCCGGTGTACTTGACATTGTCCGTGATGTCGGTGATCTCGTCGATGACCAGTCCGGCCCGGGCGGCGAAGGTGTGGTAGTCCTCGGCGGTGATCGGCGCGGCCGTCTGCCAGGAGTTGTAGACGTCGACCAGGGTCTTGTCGATGCGCCCGTCCGGTGCTTCTCGATGGGTGAAGTCTGTCAGGACGATGCGTCCGCCGGGGGGGGACGACCCGGGCGATCTCCCGTAGTGCCTCTACCCGGTCGGGGACGTGGACGATCGACTCGAGCGCCATCGCGTGGTCGAACGAGTTGTCGGGGAGCGGCAACGCGAGCATGCTGGCCTGTTCAAAGCGCACCCGGCCGGCCAGGCCAGCGCCGTGGGCCCGTTCGTTGGCCAGGTGTACGTCCTGTTCGCTTACCGAGACGCCGACGAGGTCGGCACCGCTGGCCTCGGCCAGTCGTACGCCGGGCCGGCCCGGACCGCAGCCCACGTCGAGTACCCGCTCACCCGGTCGGGCGCCGACCCGTTCGATCATCATGTCGGTCAACCGGGCGCCGGCCGTCTCGAAGTCGCTGTCGTCGTCGGGGCCGGTCCAGTACCCGTAGTGCATGTTCCCGCCCTGGCACCGGGCGAGGATCACGTTCACCTGGTCGTAGAACGCCCCGACCGACTCGGGCGTCGGAACCTTGTAGTCAACGCTCATCGTGTTCACGGCTCTCTGTTCGTCGAGGATGTGACATCACTTCGCCGGATGGGTCGGCGGAGGGCCGAGCATGGTTCGAGAGGCGGTACGCCGGCCCGCACGGCCCCGGCGTTGTTCTTCTATGCCCGGGTTGATCATGATTTGTTAGATGCCGTAGACGGCGAAGGCGTCGGTGCGGTCATGGAGATCGCGGCGGGCGTGGGCGATGTTGGCGCGGCCGGCGAGGCGGAAGGTTTTTAGGGTCAGGTTGCGTATGGCGGCCAGGTTGCGGGGCGCGGTACCAGTCCTGAGCTGGGAATTGTCTTCGCCGAAGGTAACGTCTCGGGTCCAATGCAGACAATTTTCTACCGCCCAGTGCCCTCTGGCATAGGCGTTGAGGTGCTGCGGGGCGGCCTGTTGTGCGTTGAGGCTGACGATGCCGTAGACGATCTGTTTGCTGGTGCGCACGCCGTCGAGTCCGCCGGTGTCGCGGCGTAGCCGAAACACTTGCCGGGCGCCGGGGAACAGACTGTCGTCGCACGGTGCGACACGGATCGTGCGGCGTTCGGTACGCCCGTGTCCACGGTCGGCAGCGATGTCGGTACGGTCGGCGAACTCGGTGTCGGTACCGGACAGCAATGCTTGGGCGGCCTGCAGGGCGAGCGGCTGGTTCCGTTTCGAAATCAGCAGGTAGTGGGCGTGCAGGGGGCCGGTGATCAGCCGGGCGGTCTTCTTCGTGGTGTGCAGAGCGTCCAGGGTTAGCAGCATGCCGGCCGCATCCAACGGGGTGAGCAGATCTTCGGTCACGCTGGTCTCGCCGCGTTTGTCGGCGACCTGCCGCTGGCCCAGGATCACCGCCCGCTGGTGGGTGACCGCGGCGACCAGGAACACCTGCCCGGTCGCGGTACGGGTGCCGTGCAGCAGTTTCCCGTCGATCGCGACCGCGGGTAGCAGCCCGGCCGGCGCCGGGTGGGTGACCGCCCGGGTCGCGGCGCGGCGTTGCTCGCGTTCGGTGGGCTCGTCCGCGGCGGCGGGGATCTGCGGGGCCGGGGCCTCGCCACGGACGACGTCGGCCGCGTAACCGCAGGTCGCGGTGTCGAGGGCGTCACTGTCGACGGCGGCCAGGACCCGCCGGAAGGTGCGTTCGCTGGGCACCAGATAGCGGCCGGTCAGCGGGTTACGGCGGGCACCGAGCCGGTGCAGGACATTCTGCGGGGTCCGGGCCGCCCACTGCCGGATCGCGGTCAGACCGTCGTTTCCGGTGACAAGAGTGGCGCACGCGGTCAGCACGAGGATCACCAGCAGCGGATGGCGACGTCCGCGTGGACGGCGTGGGTCCGGCGCCTGAGCCAGCCGGGCCACCAGCGGGGACACCACCTGCAGCGGATCAGCCGCTGCAGGGTCCGCGGCAAGTTCGGCCTCCCACAACGCAAGATCAGCGAGGTGGCCAACAACAGGATCGATCAGGGAAGATGACGTCACGAGCGCGACTCCGGCGATGAGCTTCAGGACTAGACACCCGAAAGATCATCAGGAGTCGCGCTCGTCCTGCAACTCGCCTCCCGTCCGGTTCTCAACACGGACAGATCCACTCAAGTTGGAACAACGCCGGGGCCGTGCGCCGGCCCGGACGAGCGGTTGGCCGTTGACGGGATTCGGGGCACCGACGCGCGGCGAGATGAACGGCGTGCCCACGGGGGTGTGCCTCTTTCCGGCGAGATTGTCGTCCGCCTCTCATGCCCGCTCACTTTCGTCGCCATGATCCGTTGCCTTCCCGGATTCCCGCCCATTGTCGGACCGGGCTGATCAGGAAGCGTGACTATGTGGAGGGATGCGCGTTCGAGTCGAGCTGAATGATGCGGATCTTGCTCCGATGGCGGTCAATAACATTCATGGCGAGCGAAGCCGTCCGCCAGCCTCAGGACCGTAACACCAGCACAGGGCTGGTGGCATCCATTTTCAGTGCTGCCCAAAACACGGAGTAGAATTTCCGGGGATCGCCGCCGGTCGACGTCCCGGAGCGGGTATCTCCTTTCCGGTTCCGTCTCCGCGCTTGACTCCACGAATAGCTCTCGTTACGGTGACGCTGCCGATCCTCGTCGGCGATCGTCCAGCTGGTACGCGCGTCCGTCAAACGTCATGTCGCGCGGCATCACACTGCCCCGACGAGCCAATCGGCCGACATTGGTGCCCTGAGGAACGGGGT
>NZ_JBXUOW010000140.1:0-3218 GCF_057196645.1 Micromonospora sp. ATLC16 | reverse complement strand
CCGCCGGCCCGGCGGTTCGCGACCGCCGGGCCGTCGGCCCGGTGGGGCTTCGGTGCCCGATGCGTCGGCGCGCAGCTGCCGCAGCCGGGCGAGCAGGTCCGCCCGGCTGCGCCCACGCCAGTGCAGCAGGGTGAACGGGTCCGCGTCGAACGCCTCGGCGAGCAGGTAGAAGGTGGCCGCGAGGTGTTTGCAGGGCACCGCGACGTCCGGGCACGAACACCGCTGGTCCAGATCGCTGATCGCCGCCGGAAACAGCGGCGCGTCGGCCGCGACGAACAGCTCCTCCAGCTCGGCCGGCAAGTCGCCGGCGAGCAGCCGGGCGCTGAAGAACGCCTGGGCGGCGAGTTCCCCCTCGATCCGGGCCCACAGCCGGGCCGGAAAGGGTGGCAGTGCGACGCTGACCTGATACGGCCGGGCCCGGGAGCCCTGCACCACCGCGGTCACCACGCCCGGCGCGACGTCGAGGTGAAGCACCTGCCCGGCCCGGGCGTACGACCGGCCCCGGGTCAGCCGGGTGCCGAGCGCGAACGACTCCAGCACCTCCAGGAACCGGCGCGACCACCAGGAGACGCCGATCGCGCCCCGGGTGCTGCGGGCCCGCAGACCGCCGTCGACCCGACGTGGCGGGCCGTAGTCGGCGAACCTGCCGCCGTCGTCGGCCCTCACTCGGCCACCGCCCCCGCCTCCAGCGTGAACAGCTCCCGTAGCTGGGCGGTGGACAGCTCGGTGACCCACTGCTCACCGGTGCCGACCACCGAGGCGGCCAGGCCACGCTTGTCGGCGATCAGCGCGGCCACCTTCTCCTCCACCGTGCCGGCGCAGACGAACTTTCGGACCTGCACCCGGCGCCGCTGTCCGATCCGGAACGCCCGATCGGTGGCCTGGTCCTCCACCGCCGGATTCCACCACCGGTCCACGTGCACCACGTGGTTGGCGGCGGTCAGCGTCAGTCCGGTGCCGCCGGCCTTGAGCGAGAGGACGAACAGCGCGGGTCCGCCGTCGGACTGGAAGCGGGTCACCATCGCATCCCGGTCGGCCTTGCCGACCCCGCCGTGCAGGAACAGCACCTCCCGGCCGAACCGGGCCGACAGGTGCCCGCGCAGCATCCCGCCGAACTCCGCGTACTGGGTGAACAGCAGGGCCTTCTCCCCGGCCGCGAGGACCTCGTCGAGGATCTCCTCAAGTCGGGCCAGCTTGCCCGACCGTCCGTTCAGGGGCGAGCCGTCGCGCAGCAGCTGCGCGGGATGGTTGCAGACCTGCTTGAGCCGGGTCATGGTGGCCAGCACCAGTCCGCGCCGCTCGATGCCGTCGCTGGATTCGATCCGGGCCAGCATGTCGTCGACGACCACCCGGTACAGCGCCGCCTGCTCGGCGGTGAGGTTGCAGAAGACCTCCATCTCCAGCTTCTCCGGCAGGTCCGAGATGATCGACGAGTCGGTCTTGAGCCGGCGCAGCACGAACGGGCCGGTGATCCGGCGGAGCCGTTCGGCGGCCTCGGTGTCCCCGTGCCGTTCGATCGGTTCGGCGAACCGTTTGCGGAACGTCGCCGCCGGACCGAGCAGGCCCGGGTTGGCGAACTGCATGATGGACCAGAGGTCCGCCAGCCGGTTCTCCACCGGCGTGCCGGTGACCGCGATGCGGTGCCGGGCGGGCAGTGCGCGTACCGCCTCGGCCTGCCGGGTGGCCGCGTTCTTGATGGCCTGGGCCTCGTCGACCACCACCCGGTGCCAGTCGACGCCGGCCAGCTCCGCGGCATCCCGGGCAGCCACCGAGTACGTGGTGAGGACCAGGTCCGCGGCGTGCACGGCGGCGGTGAACTCCGCGCCGCGAGCCCGCTGCGCGCCGTGCTGCACGTGTACGCGCTTGTCCGGGGTGAACCGCGCGGCCTCCCGCTGCCAGTTGCCGACCAGCGACATCGGACAGATCAGCAGGGTCGGCCCGGCCTGCGGCGGGTCGGCGGCCAGCAGCGCCAGCAGCTGCACCGTCTTGCCCAGCCCCATGTCGTCGGCGAGCACCCCACCGAGCCCCAGCGACTGGAGGAACGCCAGCCAGGCCAGCCCTCGCCGCTGGTACGGCCGTAGCGTGCCGTGGAAGGACGGCGGTTCGTCCAGCGGGGCGAGCCGCCGGTCCACCGCCCCGGCGAGCAGGTCGCCGAGCGCACCGTCGGCACCCACCTCCAGCACCGGCAACGCGTCCGGCTGCTCGGCGTCGGACAGGCCGAGCCGCAGCAGGTCGGCCACGGTCAACTCACCGGAGGACCGCAGCAGGCGCAGGCCGGCGGCGAGCCGCTTCGGGTCCAGCTCGACCCAGCGCCCCCGCAGCCGTACCAGCGGGGTCTTCAGCTCCGCCAGACGGGTCAGCTCGTCGGAGGTCAACGGCTCGTCGCCGAGGGCCAGCTCCCAGCGGTAGTCGACCAGGGCGTCCAGTCCCACCCGGTCGGCCGGGCCGGTGACCGTGCCGGGCGCGCTGCGGGAGCTGGCCCGCAGCCGGGCGCCGAGCCGCGACGCGGGCCGCCGCCACCACGACGGCAGCAACACCGTGAAGCCCGCCGCGTGCAGCGTCGGTGCGCCCTCGCGCAGGAACCGGTGCGCGCCCTCGGTGTTCAGCTCCAGCGCCTCTGGCCGGGCGGTGCGCAGGGCCGCGTCCAGTTCCGGCCACAGTCGGCTGGCCCGGCCGAGTTCGGCCAGCAGGATCTCCTGCGGATGGTCACCGGCCACGGACGCGCCGTCGCCGCGCCAGACCTTTCCGGCGTCGACGTGCAGGCCCGGCTCGTCGTTGGCGCGCAGCCCGAACTCGATCCGCCACCGGCCGCTGGTGGCGACCACGGCATCGGGGTCGGCCGGCACCACCGTCACCGGTCCGGTCAGCTCGTCGGCCGGCGGCTCGACCAGCCGGAAGCTGGCCCGCACCGTGCCACCGGCGGCGTCGCGCTGCCACTGGTCCAGCTCGGAGCGGAGCGTGCGCAGCGCCGCCGCCTCGGCGGTGAACCCGCGCTGCGGCCCGGTCAACGCGCCCAGCCAGGCCGCCACGGCACCGTTCGGTCGCGCCCCCCGGGCCAGCGTCATCGGCGGCAGCGCGGCGCGCACGGCGGCGTCGGTGAGCGCGTCGAGCGCGTCGGCGACCAGCAGCCCGGGCACCTCTGCCGACCCGTCGGGTCGACCCGACGCCCGGGTCGCGGACCGCCGGCCGGACTCGTCGGCAGCCACCCGGGTCGAGGC
>NZ_JBXUOW010000139.1:0-3351 GCF_057196645.1 Micromonospora sp. ATLC16 | reverse complement strand
ACCGCCGTCGTGGCGCTGCTGGCGGTCGCGGCGGCGCCGCACCGGCCGTGGCAGGGCCCGCTGGTCGTCCTGGCGGCGCTCGCCGTCGCGGCCGGGCTGCTGCGGCACGTGGTACGCCGACTCGGGGGGATCACCGGAGACGTGCTCGGCGCGACCGTCGAGCTGGTCACCACGCTGGTCTACCTGGGACTGGTGCTGTCCGCCTGAGTCGGTGGCCCGACGCCGGGTAGCGTACCTGCGACGACAGCACCGGCGCGGCCACCCGGGGGACGACATGCTCATCACCGACGACTTCCTGCCCGTTCCGGTCCCGGAGTCGCTCAGCGCGACATATCTGGTGCCGACAGTGGGGCTGCCGTCGGTGACCACCCGGACGGCCGTCGGAAAGCTGGCCGGCCGGCTCACCGAACCGGTGTACGGGCTGGCCCGGCAGATGCTGGACAGTCCACTGATGAGCGTCGACATCCGGCCGGTCGGTGAGTTTCCCGAGCTGCCGCCGGACCTGCTCACCGCGTTCGGGGCCAGCGAAGCGCAGCTGGACCGGCTGGCCGCGGCGACCCACCTGGTGGTGGTGCAGGCGGAGTACCGGCCGGGCTGGCCGCCCGCCCACGAGTGGGCCGCCCGGGCGGTGGCCGCAGCGGTCGCCGAGGCAGTGGACGGCGATGTGGTGGACGTCTTCGGCCTGCAGTTCCTGGACCCGGCCGCGGCGCTGCGCTCGCTGCCCGACGCGCAGGGCCGGGTCCGGCTGATCGACTGGGTGCTGGTGCCCTACTCGTCGGATGCCGAGGGGCTCTGGTTCACCACCAAGGGGCTGCGCCGCTTCGGCCTGCTGGAGTTGCAGACCCAGGGGGTGCCCGATCATCTCACCCGGGCCTGGGGCGCGGTGATGACCGGTGCCGCCCGACGCCTGCTGCGGGACTGGACCGACGGGCTGGCCGGCGAGGAGGTGCCGGCCTTCGTGCAGCTACCGGTGCTGGCCACGGTGACCGGACACGACATCGCGGTGGCGTACGGCAATCCGGAGCAGCACGGGGCGACCGCGCCGGTGCTGCTGCGCCTGGAGCTGGACCCGGCCACCGACCCGGATGCCGACTCCTTTCTCAGCCTGCGCCCGCCGGCCGGGCACCCCGGCCCGCCCGGACGTTACTTCGCCAACGCCTGCGCCACGCTCTTCTCCGGGATCCAGCCCGACGTGCGCTACGCCCGCTCCGGTGACGCGATGAGCCGGGCTATCGCCACCGCCCGGGCCGGCCTGCCGGACATCCGGGTCCGGTTCCGCGACGGGCAGTTGCCCCCGGAGACGCAGCTGGTCGTGAAGTACGGGCTGCCGGGCGACGACGGGCCGGAGTACGTCTGGGCGGGCGTGACGGAGTGGGAGTCCCCGGACCGGATCGTCGGCGCCAGCGCCAGCGACGCCAACACCGACCCCACCGTACGGATCGGCACCCCCGTCGTCGTGGAGGTCACCGACATCGTCGACTGGGCAGTCCTCGACACCAGCGGCGTCATCGAGGGCGGCTGGACCCAGGCCGTCCTGGACGCCGGCCAACCCCCCACCCCCTAACACCCCCACCCCCGGCCCCCCACCCCGCCCACCCCGGGCCCCCCGCCCACCTCGGGCCACCTCGTTGATCATGAGGTTAGCGGCGGCTTGAAGATCGAAAAGTGCCGCTAACCTCATGATCAACGCGAGCAGGTGAGCAGGTGGGTGGGTGGGTGGGTGGGGTTATTTGACGGAGGGGTTGATGAAGGGGGGGCGGGTGAGGTGGACGGGGGTGCGGCGGTTGCGGATGTCGACATACAGCTCGGCCCCGTCGGGCAGGGCGGGGGCGGTGTCGATCAGCGCCAGGGCGATGCCCTGCTTCCGGGTCGGGCTGAAGGTGCCGCTGGTCACGGTGCCGACCCGGGTGTCGCCCGCGTACACGGGCATGCCGGGACGGGGAATGCCCCGGTCGACGGCGACCAGGCCGCGCAGCGTACGCGCCGGGCCTGCGGCCTTCTCCCCGACCAACGCGTCGCGACCCCAGAAGGCCGGCTTGTCCCAACCGACCGCCCAGCCGGAGCGGGCCTGCACCGGCGTGATCTCCCGCGAGAGGTCCTGCCCGTGCAGCGGATACCCCATCTCGGTGCGCAGCGTGTCCCGGGCGGCCAGCCCGCACGCCTGCGGCGCCGGCTCGGCGGCGAACAACGCGTCCCACACCGCGACCGCGTCCCCGGCCGGGACCACCAGCTCGTAGCCCAGTTCTCCGGTGTAGCCGGTACGGCACACGGTCAGCTCGACCGGACCGAGCGCCGCCCGGGTGAAACTCATGTACCCGTGCTCGGTGGGCAGCCCGAGCCCGCTCAGCAGTTCCGCCGACCGGGGACCCTGCACCGCCAGTACGGCGTACCCCTCGTGCTCGTCGGTGATGGTGACCTGTGGCGGCGCGGCGGCGCGCAGCCGGCGTGCCACCTCGGCGCTGTTCGCCGCGTTCGGGATGAGGAAGACGTGGTCGTCGGCGTACAGGTAGGCGATGATGTCGTCCACCACCCCACCGGTCGCCTCGTCGCAGCAGAGGGTGTACTGCGCCCGGCCCGGCCCGATGCGGCCCAGGTCGTTGCTGAGGCAGGCGTTGACGAACTCCGCCGCCCCTGGCCCGGTCACCCGCACCTTGCCCAGGTGTGACACGTCGAACACCCCGACACCGGCGCGCACCGCGGTGTGCTCCCGCAGCACCCCGCCACCGGCGTACTCCAGGGGCATCTCCCAGCCACCGAACGGAGCGAACTTGGCGCCGAGCGCGGTGTGCCGGTCGGCCAGTGGAGAACGGCGCAGCCGGGTCGCGGCGGCGTCGGTGGTCACCTCGGTCATGGGTGGCAACTTACCGGGACGCACCGGGCTGGTTAGCATCGGCGGGACCGCCGGATGAGCCGGCGGGGCAGCAATGACGTCCGGCGGGTAAATCCCCCGCCGGAGAACCCGACCGCCGGTACGCCACACGCGACCGGCCCGGCCCGCCCGGGAGCAGCCTCCGTGACATCGCCCAGCACCACCCTGAGCCTGGTCGACACCGACCCCGCCGAACTCGCCGTCGACGCGATCGTGATCGGCGTGCACAGTACGACCGGTGAGCAGGACGCCACCCGCGGTCTCGCCGGCAATCTGCTGCTCGCCAGCGGCGCCGAGAGCATCGCCGCCGCCTTCGACGGCAAGCTGACCGAGACGCTGGCCCTGCTCGGCGCGACCGGCGGCCCGGGCGAGGTGATCAAGTTGGCGACGCTGGGCACGGTCACCGCGCCGGTGCTCGCCGCCGTCGGCCTCGGCCCCGAGCCCAGCGGTGCGGCGCCGGCCCCGGAGACGCTGCGCCGGGC
>NZ_JBXUOW010000138.1:0-3403 GCF_057196645.1 Micromonospora sp. ATLC16 | reverse complement strand
CGCTACTCATGCCTGCATTCTCACTCGTGCCGCGTCCACAACTCGATCACTCGGCTGCTTCACCCCCGGCACGACGCTCCCCTACCCACCCACACACCTGCACACCACCCCCAAAGAGACGATGCGAAGTCATTGCGTGAGTGCCACAGCTTCGGCGGTGTGCTTGAGCCCCGCTACATTGTCGGCGCGGAACCACTTGACCAGTGAGCTATTACGCACTCTTTAAAGGGTGGCTGCTTCTAAGCCAACCTCCTGGTTGTCTATGCGACCCCACATCCTTTTCCACTTAGCACACGCTTAGGGGCCTTAGCTGGTGATCTGGGCTGTTTCCCTCTCGACTACGAAGCTTATCCCCCGCAGTCTCACTGCCGCGCTCTCACTTACCGGCATTCGGAGTTTGGCTGATTTCGGTAAGCTTGTAGGCCCCCTAGACCATCCAGTGCTCTACCTCCGGCAAGAAACACACGACGCTGCACCTAAATGCATTTCGGGGAGAACCAGCTATCACGGAGTTTGATTGGCCTTTCACCCCTAACCACAGGTCATCCCCCAACTTTTCAACGTTGGTGGGTTCGGCCCTCCACACGGTCTTACCCGCGCTTCAGCCTGCCCATGGCTAGATCACTCCGCTTCGGGTCTAGAACATGCGACTCAAACGCCCTCTTCAGACTCGCTTTCGCTACGGCTCCCCCACACGGGTTAACCTCGCCACATGCCACTAACTCGCAGGCTCATTCTTCAAAAGGCACGCCGTCACCCCGCAAGGCTCCGACGGATTGTAGGCGAACGGTTTCAGGTACTATTTCACTCCCCTCCCGGGGTACTTTTCACCATTCCCTCACGGTACTCGTCCGCTATCGGTCACCAGGAAGTATTTAGGCTTACCAGGTGGTCCTGGCAGATTCACGGCAGATTTCAGGAGTCCGCCGCTACTCGGGAACACCCACAGAAGACCAGCTGCTTTAACCTACCGGACTATCACCGTCTACGGTCAGCCTTTCCAGACCATTCAGCTAACAACTGGCTTTATCACTCCTCACACGAGTGTCAGCTCGTGTAGCAGGGTCCCACAACCCCGACCACGCAACCCCTGACAGGTATCACACGCAACCGGTTTAGCCTCAATCCGCTTTCGCTCGCCACTACTCACGGAATCACATATTGTTTTCTCTTCCTACGGGTACTGAGATGTTTCACTTCCCCGCGTTCCCTCCACACACCCTATGAGTTCAGGTGCAGGTGACACCACATGACTGATGCCGGGTTACCCCATTCGGACACCCTGGGATCACAGCTCGGTTGACAGCTCCCCCAGGCCTATCGCGGCCTCCCACGTCCTTCATCGGCTCCTGGTGCCAAGGCATCCACCGTTCGCCCTTGACAACTTGACCACAAAGATGCTCGCGTCCACTGTGTAATTCTCAACAAACAACCAACCCACAACCCACCGTCTCCCACCAGCCCGGCAACCAACCGACGGTATGAGAAACCAGGCCATGCCTGGCACCTGACAAACCCCACCAGGGATCCATCCACGGCACTGAAACAACAACCACCACGGATTGTTCCTTCAGGACCCAACAGGGTGCTCTACGCCTCCCCCAGCCGCACCAGAACCCCGTTCCCACCACCACAGTGGCTGTACTAAGAAATCCCGGCCGTCGCCAAGAAAAACTCGCCAGTGTCTCCGCCAATGAGCACCCCGACCCGACATCCGCGAGCCGCGGGCTCCATACCCACCTTCGCGGGATGGTGCTCCTTAGAAAGGAGGTGATCCAGCCGCACCTTCCGGTACGGCTACCTTGTTACGACTTCGTCCCAATCGCCAGCCCCACCTTCGACGGCTCCCTCCACAAGGGTTAGGCCACCGGCTTCGGGTGTTGCCGACTTTCGTGACGTGACGGGCGGTGTGTACAAGGCCCGGGAACGTATTCACCGCAGCGTTGCTGATCTGCGATTACTAGCGACTCCGACTTCACGGGGTCGAGTTGCAGACCCCGATCCGAACTGAGACCGGCTTTTTGGGATTCGCTCCACCTCACGGTATCGCAGCCCATTGTACCGGCCATTGTAGCATGCGTGAAGCCCTGGACATAAGGGGCATGATGACTTGACGTCATCCCCACCTTCCTCCGAGTTGACCCCGGCAGTCTCCCATGAGTCCCCAACCGAATTGCTGGCAACATGGGACGAGGGTTGCGCTCGTTGCGGGACTTAACCCAACATCTCACGACACGAGCTGACGACAGCCATGCACCACCTGTCACCGGCCCCGAAGGACCCCACATCTCTGCGAGATTTCCGGCGATGTCAAACCCAGGTAAGGTTCTTCGCGTTGCATCGAATTAATCCGCATGCTCCGCCGCTTGTGCGGGCCCCCGTCAATTCCTTTGAGTTTTAGCCTTGCGGCCGTACTCCCCAGGCGGGGCGCTTAATGCGTTAGCTGCGGCACAGAGAACCGGAGAGGCCCCCCACACCTAGCGCCCAACGTTTACAGCGTGGACTACCAGGGTATCTAATCCTGTTCGCTCCCCACGCTTTCGCTCCTCAGCGTCAGTATCGGCCCAGAGACCCGCCTTCGCCACCGGTGTTCCTCCTGATATCTGCGCATTTCACCGCTACACCAGGAATTCCAGTCTCCCCTACCGAACTCTAGCCTGCCCGTATCGACTGCAGGCCCGCAGTTGAGCCACGGGTTTTCACAGTCGACGCGACAAGCCGCCTACGAGCTCTTTACGCCCAATAAATCCGGACAACGCTCGCGCCCTACGTCTTACCGCGGCTGCTGGCACGTAGTTGGCCGGCGCTTCTTCTGCAGGTACCGTCACTCACGCTTCGTCCCTGCTGAAAGAGGTTTACAACCCGAAGGCCGTCATCCCTCACGCGGCGTCGCTGCATCAGGCTTCCGCCCATTGTGCAATATTCCCCACTGCTGCCTCCCGTAGGAGTCTGGGCCGTGTCTCAGTCCCAGTGTGGCCGGTCGCCCTCTCAGGCCGGCTACCCGTCGTCGCCTTGGTAGGCCATCACCCCACCAACAAGCTGATAGGCCGCGAGCCCATCCCAAGCCGAAAAACTTTCCACCCACAAACATGCGTCCGCAAATGAATATCCGGTATTAGCCCCGGTTTCCCGGGGTTATCCCAAAGCCTAGGGCAGGTTGCTCACGTGTTACTCACCCGTTCGCCGCTCGAGTACCCCGAAGGGCCTTTCCGCTCGACTTGCATGTGTTAAGCACGCCGCCAGCGTTCGTCCTGAGCCAGGATCAAACTCTCCAACAAAAACTTGGAAAAAATCCCGACAACAAAAAATGCTGCCAAAACCCACAACCACAAAGGCCATGAGCAAAACTTGGCACTGGCTTATCAAACACCCTGTTGAGTTCTCAAAGAACAACCACACACCA
>NZ_JBXUOW010000137.1:0-3535 GCF_057196645.1 Micromonospora sp. ATLC16 | reverse complement strand
GCGCGGGTCCGTGCGGCGGTGGGCGCCGGCATCACCGGCCTGCCCGCGTTGCAGGGTGCGCTGACCGCCCGCGTCGGGTCCGGTCTGCTCGGACTGGCGGTGGCGGCGGCCGCGCCGTTGGGCCGGCGGCTGGCCCGGAAGGTGTCACCGACATGACGGCGGCCGGCGCCGCCGCGGCACCCGACGGACTGCGGTTCGGGTACGGCACCAACGGTTTCGCCAACCACCGCCTCGACGACGCGCTCGCGGTCATCGCCGATCTCGGTTACGCCGGTGTCGCCCTCACTCTGGACCACGACCACCTCGACCCGTTCGCGCCCGGACTGGCGGGGCGCGTCGACGCCGTCGCCCGCCGGCTCGCCGAACTCGGCCTCGGCCTGGTGATCGAGACCGGCGCGCGGTTCCTGCTCGACCCCTGGCACAAGCACGCCCCGACGCTGCTGCACGACGACCCCGCGCTCCGGATCGAGTTCCTGCGCCGGGCAGTGGCCATCGGCGCGGATCTTGGCGCCGAGGCGGTCTCGTTCTGGGCCGGTGTCCGGCCGGGCACGGTCACCCCGGCGGTGGCCTGGGACCGCCTGGTCGCCGGCTGCGCCACCGTGGTCGAGGTGGCCGAGGCCGTCGGGGTGGCGCTGGGCTTCGAGCCGGAACCGGGAATGCTGGTCGAGGACATCGCCGACTGGCGTCGCCTGCACGCCGCCCTCGGCTCGCCCGCCCGCCTCGGCATCACACTCGACATCGGACACTGCCGCTGCCTGGAGCCGCAGGCGGTGCCCGACTGCGTCCGTGACATCGCCCCACACCTGGTCAACGTGCAGATCGACGACATGCGGCGGGGGGTGCACGAGCACCTGGAGTTCGGTGCCGGCGAGATCGACTTTCCGCCGGTGCTGGCCGCGCTGCGCGAGATCGGCTACCGGGGTCTGGTGGCGGTCGAGTTGCCCCGGCACTCGCACGCCGCCCCCACCGTCGCCGCCCGATCGCTGGATTTCCTGCGCAACGCCGCCGCGCGGCACACCCTCTGCTCTGCTTCGACCGGCGCACCACCAGGCGTCCGCTATCCGGACGACGACCGACGCGTGGAGTGACGCAGAGCAAAGGACGCATGCGGTACCACCGCCACGGCCCGTCGACGGCGGCGGACGAGGGAGGAGACGCGATGACAGTGGACGAGCTGCGGGCGGCCCTGCGGGGCGTACCCGATCCGGACTGGTTGGCCACGGCCCTGGACCGCGTCGCGGCCGCACCCGCCGCCATCGCGCGGTTCTTCCCGGCGGCCGGCCGCCGCTGCGGTCGACACGACCTGCCCGACCTGCCCGGCTGGGCCGCCGACGAGGCCGCCCGGGCCCTGCTGCTGGCCACCCTGCCCACCGGCCACGCCGAGCAGGCCGAGGCGCTGTACCGCGCCGGGGACGCCGCCGAGAAGCGGGCCGTGCTAAAGGCGCTGCCGATGCTGCCGATCGGCGCCGCCGGGACGCCGCTGCTGCACGACGCGATCCGCACCAACGACACCCGGCTGGTCGCCGCGGCCCTCGGCCCGTACGCCCGCCACCTCGACCCGCCGGCCTGGCGGCAGGCGGTGCTCAAGTGCGTCTTCACCGGCGTGCCGCTGGCGGCGGTGGCCGACCTCGACTCGCGCGCCGACGGGGAACTGGCGGAGATGCTCGCCGCGCTGGCCGCCGAACGCCGGGCCGCCGGCCGGAGCATGCCCGCCGACGCCACGGAACTGCTGGACCGGCTCACCGCCGCCAGCCAGCCCCAGCCCAGGGAGGTGTGATGCGGATCTTCGACCCGCACATCCACATGACGTCCCGCACCACCGACGACTACGAGCGGATGGCCGCCGCCGGTGTGCGGGCGGTGGTGGAGCCGGCTTTCTGGCTGGGCCAGCCGCGCACCAACGTCGGCTCGTTCACCGACTACTTCGACTCGTTGGTCGGGTGGGAGCCGTTCCGGGCCGGGCAGTTCGGGATCCGCCATAACGCCACGATCGCGCTCAACCCGAAGGAGGCCAACGACCCGCGTTGCCGGCCGGTCCTCGACGAGCTGCCCCGCTACCTGGAGAAGGACGGCGTGGTGGCGGTCGGCGAGATCGGGTACGACTCGATGACGCCCGAGGAGGACGACGCCTTCGCCGCCCAGCTCGCCCTGGCCGTGGCGCACGACCTGCCGGCGATGGTGCACACCCCGCACCGGGACAAGGCCCGGGGTGTCGAGCGCAGCCTGGCCGTGGTCGCGGAGTCCGGCATCGCGCCGCAGCGGGTGGTGCTCGACCACCTGAACGAGACCACGGTGAAACTGGTCCGGGACACCGGCTGCTGGCTCGGCTTCTCCATCTATCCGGACACCAAGATGTCGCCGCCGCGCATGGTCGAGCTGCTCAAGGCGTACGGGACCGAACGGATGCTGGTCAACTCGGCCGCCGACTGGGGACGCTCCGACCCGCTGCTCACCCGGGCCACCGGCGAGGCGATGCTGCGCGCCGGTTTCACCGACGACGACGTCGACCGGGTGCTGTGGCGTAACCCGGTCGAGTTCTACGGGCAGTCCGGGCGGCTCGACCTGTCCGACGACGACCTTGCGGAGCCGACCTTCGCCGGCAACTCGATCCTGCGCGGCGGCAGCTGATGCGGCTGCGGCACGCCGGGGGACGCACCGTCCACCTCGGTTACTGCACCAACGTGCACCCCGCCGAGGACCTCGCCGGCATCGTCGCCCAACTCGACACCTACGCGGTGCCGGTGCGCGAGACGCTCGGTGCCGATCCGCTCGGGCTGGGCCTGTGGCTGGCCGCTCCGGTCGCCGCCCAACTGGCCGCCGACCCGGCCGCCCGTCGTCGGTTGCGCACCGAGCTGACCGTACGCGGGCTGGAGGTGGTCACCCTCAACGGCTTCCCGTACGCGGCCTTCCAGGCGCCGGTGGTCAAGGGCGCGGTGTACCGGCCGGACTGGACCACCGACGACCGGCTCGGATACACCCTCGACCTGGCCCGGGTCCTGGCCGACCTGCTGCCCGACGAGGCCGCCCGCGGCTCGGTCTCCACCCTGCCGCTGGCCTGGCGCGCGCCGTGGGACCGCAGCCGCGCGGACTCCGCCCGTCGTCGACTCGACCAGCTCGCCAGCGGACTGGCCGCGGTCGAGCGGGAGACCGGCCGGCCGGTGCGGGTCGGTTTCGAGCCGGAGCCCGGCTGCGTGGTGGAGAGCACCCCGCAGGTCGTCGCCATGCTGTCCGGAATGGACACCGATCGGCTCGGAATCTGCCTGGATCTGGCCCACCTCGCCTGCGCCTGGGAGGAGCCCGCCGCCGCCCTGGAACGGCTGGCCGTCGCCGGCCTGCCGGTGGTCAAGGTGCAGGTGTCCGCCGCGCTGGAGGCAGCCGACCCGACCGCCGACGCCGCCGCCCTGCGCCGCTGGGTCGAGCCGCGTTTCCTGCACCAGACCCGCACCGCCGGCTGTGCCGCCGCCACACCGACCGCAGCCACCGCCACCGCACCGACGGCCGGCGCCGCCGCCACACCGGCCGGTGGCCCGCAGGC
>NZ_JBXUOW010000136.1:0-3654 GCF_057196645.1 Micromonospora sp. ATLC16 | reverse complement strand
TCGCTGACGAGCGCGCTCGACCGTGCCCTCCGACCGGACGTGGTCACCCGAGCCCGCGCCATCGCCTCGGTCGTCCGCCGCGACGGTACCCAGATCGCGGCCCAGCGCCTGGCCACCACCGAACTGACGTTGACCGCCGCGCCCGGAGGACAGGTCTGAGAATGCGGGCTCACGCATGAGCCCGACGCTTCAGCGGTTTGCGGCGTTGCTCTGCGGACGCCACGTCGCGTGTGGATACGAACTTGGAGGGCACCGCCGTGGCTCGCTACCTGTTCCTGCCATTTCCGATGCATGGTCACGTCAACCCGATGATTCCGCTCGTCACAGAGTTGATCCATCGGGGAGAGGAGGTCTTCGTAGCGATCAGCGCGCCGTACGCGGAGACTTTCCGGGAGGCCGGTTGCGGCGTGACGGAGATGGACATCGTCGTGCCGACCACCTTTCCAGAGAATCCGACCGACGAAGAGCGCAAACACATGCGAAAACTGGGCGTCGCGATGATCCGTCAGCGCCGTCGAATCGTTGAGCAACTGCACCGCACCTGGGGGTACTGGCGGCCGGACGTGGTAGTCGCGGACCTTTCCGCCAGGTGGGGTGCGAAAGCGGCCCGGAAGGCGGATGCCCTGCTCGCCTCGTTCAGCCCGTCCTACGCCCTCAGCGAACAGATGGTCCTGGACAGCTCGCGGCGTCGGCACGGCCCGCTCGTCACTGCGGTGGTGCACCGGCTCGGGCTGCTGCGCCAGCTGCATCCCGCGCTCCTGGGCCGGGCCGATTTGGCGCTGGTGAACACGCCTGCGGCGGTGCAGCCGGCCCGGGAGACGTTCGACGACCGGTTCCGGTTCGTCGGGCCGTTGCTTCGGGACACCAGCGGCTACGGCAAGGACGACTTCCCGTGGGACCGCCTCGCCGACGGACCGACACTCTTCGTATCCCCGGGCACCCTCTGGGGCGGCAGCCCCGGGTTCTTCCGTGGCATCGCCGACGCCTTCGGGGGAACACGGTGGACCGTGGTGATGGCGACCGCACAGGTCGATCCGGCCGTCCTCGGCGAGTTGCCGAAGAACGTGATCGCGCGCCGGTACGTTCCGCAGAATCTGGTACTCGCCCGTACCGACGTCTTCGTCACCCGGTCCGGCATGAACTCCGCGATGGAGGCCGTGGTCAGAGGCATTCCGATGATCTCGGTGCCCCGCGCCGCCGACCAGAAGGTGATCGCGGCCCGGTTGGCGGAGCTGGGCGTCGCAATCACCATTCACAGCACCAGCGACGGGGCGATGTATCGGGAGGCCGCCGAGCGTCTGCTCGGGGACGAGTCGGTGCGCGCCGCCCTCGCCCGGCTCGGGGAGTCGATCAAGGGGTCGAACCCGGTGACGGACGCGGCGGACGCGCTTCAGGAACTGGCCGCCCGAGCGTCGTGGCCGTCCCGGGCCGAGGCCGGCAGCTCCGGCTGAGCATTTGCCCGGATCCTTCTATCGAGCTGCCGGATGGACGAATCGGCGGGCGTGGGAACGAATCACAGGCGAGCGCCGCCGCTCGCGTCGATGATCTGGCCGGTGATCCAACGAGCGTCGTCAGAGACGAGGAAGGCCACCACGTCGGCGATGTCGGCGGGCTGGCCCACCCGGCCGAAGGCGGAGATCGAGCCCCAGAAAGCGAGTTGTTGCGGGTTGTTCCGCAGTACGTGGGCGTTGCTGTCGACATCGACGACGCCGGGTGCTATCGCGTTGACCGTGATGCCGCGTACGCCGAGTTGCTTTGCGAGGGTGAAGCTGAGCGTGTCGATGGCACCCTTGGTCAGCGAGTAGGTGATCATCCCGGGAGCGGCGATCCGGGTGGTGGCGGAGGAGATATTGACGATTCGTCCGTTGTCCCGCAGCCGCTCCAATGCCTGCTGAAGGATGAAGAACGGCGCCTTCACGTTCACGGCGAAAATCCTGTCGAACTCTGCCGCGTCGGTGCCGGACAGGTTGTTGGAGCTGGCGATGCCGGCATTGTTGACGAGGATGTCGAGGCCCGGTTCGGCGCCGGTGTCGATGAGAACGGCGTCGAAGGTGGACCACAGCGCCTCGGCGTCGCCGGGTCTTCCGAGTTCGGTGCCGACTGGAAATGCGCGGCCACCGGCTTCTACGATCGCGTTGACGGTCTCTTTGGCGGCCGTCTCGTTGGTGCCGTAATGCACGGCGACGAGGGCGCCGTCCGCTGCGAGTCGGGTGGCGATTGCCCGACCGATGCCACGACTGCCACCGGTGACCAGGGCGGTCTTGCCGCTCAATCGCGCCATGATTCCGCATTACCTCCCCGTAGCGATAACCATGCATGCATGGATCGCTTTCAGGCTAATGAGGCGCACGGAGTGCGTCAACGGCCGGCGTCCACCGTTGGCCGGGAGGCGTACCTGCCTGTCCCAACACCCGATCATCCGGGAGGCGGTCGAGTATCCGGTTCTGCCGATGAGCGCGCGTCCGTCCCGTTTCCATGTGGCAGCGCCGGGCCCTGGGAATGGCGTTGTTCTATCGGTCGGTGAAGGCGCTTGCGCGGGCGGCGGTGGCCACGCTGCGGGCGACACGTTCGGGAAGGTGCGCGTCGGCCGCCGACCGCAGGAGTGCGAGCTCGTGGTGCAGCGGGGCGGTCGCGGCGATGAGCAGCCGGCGTGCGTCGGTGCCCGCCGGTATCTCACCGCGTTCGACGGCGCGTCGCACGACCTCGGCGCAGCGGTCATACCTGTCGGTCCAGAAGGCGCGCAGGGCCGCGGCGGCCTGTTCGGACCGGAACGAGGCGGCGATGAGCGCGACGGTGACCGGGTCGGCGGTCAGTCCTACATAGACCTCCTGGTTGACCGCGGCCAGGTCACCGTCGATCGAACCCGTGTCGGGTGGGCGCCACGCGTCGACGCTCGCCTCGTGCAGGACGTCCGCCAGCAGGCCACCGACATCCCGCCACCGCCGGTACACGGTCGTGCGGTGTACACCCGAGCGCTCGGCCACCGTGTCGATGCTCAGGGAGTCGTAGCCGTGTTGCACCAACTGGGCGAGCGTGGCGTCGAGCACGCGGTGACGGACCGCCGCGCTGCGCCCGCCTGGCCGACGCGCGCGGCCGGCCACTGTCTCGTCGGGCAGATCGCTTGTTGGTTGCGGCGGCGCCATGCGACGATGTTATCGCGACATCCGTAGTCTTAACGAGTGAGGATCTCGTGACACCCGACCCCACGGCCGTCCACCCGGTGGCGACGCATCCACGCGTGGTGTTCCTCAAGGCGCTGGTCACGTCCCCCAAGATCGTCGTAGGGGACTACACGTATTACGACGATCCCGATGATGCGACAGGCTTCGAGCGGCACAACGTGCTCTACGGCTACGGACCGGAAAGGTTGATCATCGGTAAGTTCTGCGCGATAGCGGCAGGAACCCGATTCCTGATGGCCGGCGGCGACCACCCCGTCGTGGGCCCGTCCACCTTCCCCTTCACCCTCTTCGGCGGCGAATGGGCCGAGCGGACCCTCGATGTCGTGAGCGCGATGCCCAGCCGAGGCGACACCATCGTCGGCAGGGCCGTTGCGTGTTTGACCGATTGCGGCTTGAGCTGGGATTTCACGGGGTGATTAGCCTCTGTGGAGGCGGTCGGGGCGGGTGAGGTCGCCTAGGTGATCATGGGAGT
>NZ_JBXUOW010000135.1:0-3817 GCF_057196645.1 Micromonospora sp. ATLC16 | reverse complement strand
GCGGCGGCCACTCCGAACAGGACGACGGCCGCCGCCGCGACGGCCGAGAGTTTGGTACGTGCGGACATGCGACTTCCTCTGATGGTGGGTGACGAGGAACGTCGACGACGACCCGTGCCCAAGGGTCGTGGGAGCGCTTCCATCGACACCCTAGGCGGTCGGAGCCACCAGGGGAAGCCATCTCACACCGCGAGCGCCTCCCGAACCATGTGCTCGGCCGTGGCGCCGCCGTCTCCGGCGGAGGTGACCCGACCGGACTCCAGCACGTGGTAGCGGTCGGCCACCCGCAGCGCGAAGCCGAGGTGCTGCTCGACCAGGAGCACGCTGAACCCGGTCTGCGCGATCAGGGCCACGATCCGGTCCTGGATCTCGGTCACCACCGACGGCTGGATGCCCTCGGTCGGTTCGTCGAGCATCAGCAGCCGGGGTCGGGTGATCAGCGCCCGGGCGATGGCCAGCTGCTGACGCTGGCCGCCGGAGAGCAGCCCGGCCCGCCGCCGCAGCAGCGGACGCAACGCCGGGAACAGGTCCAGCACCTCCGCGGTGGCCGTCGCTCCGTCCCGACGGCCGTCGGCGACCAGACGCAGGTTCTCCGCCGCGGTCAGGTGGGGAAAGCACTGCTGCCCCTGCGGCACGTACGCGATCCCCCGGGCGACCCGCACGTGCGGAGCCAGCCGGGTGATGTCCTCGCCGTCCAGCTCGACCCGGCCGGCGCTGGGGCGCAGCAGTCCGGCGGCCACCCGCAGCAGGGTGGACTTGCCGGCGCCGTTGTGGCCCAGCACCGTGGCGACCCCGTCGGCGGGCACCGTCACGTCGACGCCGTGCAGCACCCGGCTGCGCCCGTAACCGGCGTGCACGCCACGCATCGCGAGCATCATGCCTCCGTCTGTGTCGGGGCCGACCCGGCGTCGACCGGGTGGCCGAGGTAGACCTCCTGCACGCGTGGGTCGGCCTGCACCTGGGCGACGGTTCCCTCGCTGAGCACCCGGCCGGCGTGCAGCACGGTGACGGTACGCGCGAAGCGGCGCAGGAAGTCCATGTCGTGCTCGATCACCACCACCGTGCGGTCCTGGCTCACCTTCTCCAGCAGCTGCCCGGTGGCGTCGCGTTCCTCGTGGCTCATGCCGGCGACCGGCTCGTCGAGCAGCAGCAGCCGGGTGTCCTGCACCAGCAGCATGCCGATCTCCAGCCACTGCTTCTGCCCGTGGGCGAGGGTGCCGGCGAGCTGGTCGGCCCGGCTCGCCAGGCCGATCACGTCGAGGGCCTCGGCCACCTCGTCGGGTACGCCGTGGCGGCGGCGCAGCAACGTCGCCCAGCCGCGTCGGGCCCCGGCGGCGATGTCGAGGTTCTGCAACACCGTCAGCTCCTCGAACACCGTGGAGGTCTGGAAGGTGCGGCCGACGCCGAGCCGGCTGATCCGGTGCACCGGTCGGCCGAGCAGCTCCCGGTCACCGAAGCGCACCGAGCCGGTGGCCCGGACCAGACCGGTGACCGCGTCCACCAGGGTGGTCTTGCCGGCGCCGTTCGGCCCGATCAGGAACCGGATGTCGCCGGGGGCGACGTCGAGGGAAACCCCGTCGACCGCGGTGAACCCGTCGAAGCTGACCCGCAGGTCACGCACGTAGAGCCCGTGCAACTGCCCGGTCATGCCGCCCCCTCCCGCCGCCGTGGTCGAAATCGGCCGAATCGGCTCGGGCGGGGGTCACCGTCGTCGCGGCGGCGGACCAGACCGATCAGCGAGGCCAGGCCGCCGGGCAGGAACGCCACCACCACCACGAACAGCAGACCCTGAAGGTACGTCCAGGTGCCCGGGAAACGCTCCGACAGGGCGGTACGCGCCCACGCCACCGCGACCGCCCCGAGTACCGGGCCGAGCAGCGTGGCCCGCCCGCCGATGGCGACGCCGATGACGAACTCGATGGACGGCACGATCCCGATCAGCGCCGGGGAGATGATGCCCACCGCGGGCACGAACAGCGCGCCGGCCAGCCCGGCCATGCCGGCGGCGACCACGTACGCGACCAGCTTCACGGTGGCCGGGTCGTAGCCGAGGAAGCGGACCCGCTCCTCCGAGTCACGCACCGCCACCAGCAGCT
This sequence comes from Micromonospora sp. ATLC16, assembly GCF_057196645.1. Classification (NCBI taxonomy): domain Bacteria; kingdom Bacillati; phylum Actinomycetota; class Actinomycetes; order Micromonosporales; family Micromonosporaceae; genus Micromonospora; species Micromonospora sp. ATLC16. The sequence goes on along the minus strand of NZ_JBXUOW010000135.1, from coordinate 1,721 downwards.
CGCCGTAGCGGCTCTGCATCAGGTGCCGGGCCAGGGCCAGCAGCGCCAGCAGCGTGCCGGCGATGATGAAGTAGACCATCCGCTGGTTGACCGGGTCGTCCAGGTCGTAGCCGAAGAAGCCCTGGATGTCGGTGAGCCCGTTGGTGCCGCCGGTGGTGCCCTGCTGACCGATCAGCAGGATCACCATGGCGGCGGCGAGGGCCTGGCTGAGGATGGCGAAGTACGCGCCGCGCACCCGACGCCGGAACACCAGCGAGCCGAGTACGAAGGCGACCGCCATCGGCAGCAGCACCGTGGCGGGCAGGGCGAACCATGGGCTGGCGAACGGTCGCCACCACAGGGGCAGCTCGTCGAGTTGCCCGTACAGCATCATGAAGTCGGGCATGTTGCCCGGACCCGCGTCGGCGAGCTTGAGGTGCATGGCCATCGCGTAGCCGCCGAGGCCGAAGAAGACCCCCTGGCCGAGGGTGAGCATGCCGCCGCGCCCCCAGGCCAGGCCGATGCCGACCGCGACCATGGCCACGCAGAGATACTTCGCCAGCAGGGAGAGCCGGAAGTCCGACAGCACCAGCGGCGCGACGGCGAAGAGCAGTGCCGCGCCGAAGGCGAACCCGACGGCGGCCCGGTAGCGGTGGCGGGACGGTCCGGCCGCCGGTCTGGTCGGTGGTGTCGACGCCGGGTCGGCGGCGGAGACGGGATCTCGGGCGACGGTGGTCATGCCAGACTCCTGGTGCGCAGGGTGAACAGGCCCTGGGGTCGCCACTGGAGAAACGCGACGATGGCGATGAAGACCATCACCTTGGCGACGCTGAGGGTGGTGAGGTACTCGCCGGTGGCCTGGAGCACGCCCAGGGCGAAGGCGACGATGACGGTGCCCTTGAGCTGGCCGATCCCGCCGACCACGACGACCAGGAAGGCGTCGATGATCAGGTTGGTGCCCATGGTGGGACCGATCGGCCCGAGCAGGGTGAGGGCCACTCCGGCGATGCCGGCCAGGCCGGAGCCGATGAAGAAGGTCATCCGGTCGACCCGGGCGGTGGGAATGCCGGAGACGGCGGCCAGGTCCCGGTTCTGCACGACGGCCCGGATCCGGCGACCCAGCGGGGTGACCCGCAGGGCCAGGGTCAGCGCGACGACCGCGCCGCCGGCCAGGGCCAGGATGAACAGCCGGTTGTTGGCCACGGTGATGCCGCCGGGCAGCGCGATGTTGCCGGTCAGCACCTCCGGTGCGCGGGTCTGCACGTTGGGGCTGCCGAAGATGTCCCGGGCCAGCTGCTGCAGGATCAGCGACACCCCCCAGGTGACCAGCAGGGTGTCCAGCGGGCGGGCGTAGAGGCGGCGGATCAGCAGGACCTCCAACAGCACCCCCATCGCGCCGGCCACCACGAAGGCGACCGGCAGGGCGATCAGCAGCGACCAGCCGGCCGCCGTGATGACCTGTTGCAGGACGTAGGTCGTGTAGGCCCCGGCCATGATGAACTCGCCGTGGGCCATGTTGATCACCCCCATCTGGCCGAAGGTGAGGGCCAGGCCGAGCGCGATGAGCAGCAGCACCGCCCCGATGCTGACGCCGGTGAAGAGTTGGCCGATGAGAACTGTCACGGTGCGCACTCCGAACTGCTTGTGGGGGTGGGGGGGGGGGGGGGGGGGGGCCCGGCCCCCCCCCGCCGCCCCCGCCCCCCCCCCCCCCCCCCGCCCTGATGTTAGCGTTGGGGGGGTTG
>NZ_JBXUOW010000134.1:0-3987 GCF_057196645.1 Micromonospora sp. ATLC16 | reverse complement strand
AGGCCCGCGGACCCAACATCGATCGCCGCACCTACAAAGCCACCACCAGCATCGACGTCATCACCAGCGACCCTTGACCAACCAGCCGCCGCCCTAACTGAACGGCGTTGGTACTAGCACACGACCCGGTCGGGGCGCCGCTCAACGACTGGTTCCTCGATCCCTCGGGTGCCGCGACACCCACCCGTCAAGTGGCCGGCTTCTATGCTGAGAGCGCCAACAACCAGATTCGGGCCTTCGAGTACGGCGACCAGGGGCTCGTGATCCGGCAACTACCGGTGCCGGCCTCGACAACCGTTCGGTGATCGAGATGCCGTATCGGCTCTACTCCCACCTCTGTGGGTCAGCCCGTCTTCGTCATCCCGTCAAGCCGTGGGTGGCCGGTGACGTGGTCGCGCTGTGGCGTACCCGCGTCCTACCGGTGTCGTCCGACGGACCTGGCTACTTCACGGGCGTCGCGCCCAGCAAACGGTGCGTCGACGGCCTCGCCTGCTCGACCTGTCGGGCAGGCGCTGCGGGTCACCAGCGGTACTTCACGTGCACCGCCAGCGCGGCCACCGTGGTGGCGAAGAAGATGGCCAATCCCTCAAGGTGACGGTATCCGACGCGCAGGTGGGCGATGAACGCGCCGATGAAGTACAGCACGAGGCCGGCGGCGGCGAGGGTCCCCAGCAGCGGAAGCGCGAAGCCAGCAAGCAGCCCCAGGGAACCCGCCGCCAGCAGGATGCCCAAGATCGGCATCCACGACCGGGGAGGCGCTTCATGTCCATCTGTGCCTTCGGGCAGGGGTGATCGATCAGGCACGTAACAGCGGCGACGCCGGTGAAGACTGACGCCAGGACGGTGACCGAGACGTAAGCGGCGAACACGAACCTTTCCGGTCGACGCGTTTGCGGCGGCACCGCATCCCAGCGGCAGGCGCAGCTCGGTGTGTACCCGCGGCGACCCCAGAGGTTCCCCGCGAGAGTCGATGGATTTCACCGATCAGGTCACCGAGCGCCTTATCGGCCGCCTGCCGGCCGAGACGGGCCGGCCGCGCCACTCGAAGTAGCCCGACGTCGACACTCCGAGGACCCGGCACGCCACCGCCACCGCGATCCCGCCGGCGGCGAGATCGGTGACGGCCGGGTAGATCTTTTTGGGAGGAAGTTCTCCCGCGCGAAGTAAGCCGCGGCCCCGCGCAAGATCTCGTTCTCCACCTCCAGGCGCCGCTTCTCCTTGCGCAGCGCCGCCAACTCTTTGCGCTCGACGCTGGTTAGACCCTCGTGCTTACCGTCGTCGGCGTCGGCCTGGGCTAGCCAGCTACGCAGACACAACTCCGAGTTCCCTGGCGATCTCCTGGATCGGCTCGGTGCGCAACCGAGCCAACTCGATCGAGCGCTGACGAAACTCCGGCGGGTGTAGTGCGGGCATCCGAACTCATCCCTCGGCGGCCAGTGTCGCCTCAGCTCAGGTGTCCGGGAAACCGGGGGAAGCTCAGCCCTCGTTCAGTCGTATTGTGCCGAGGAGCCTGGCCGGGGGCTGGGTGGCAACGACACGAGGCGTATGGACTCCGCCGCCGAATTGGGATTGTCGCCGGCCCCGAGGAACATGTGGAGCAGGTAGTTGTCGAAGGTCGGGGAGATGTTGTAGTCGGCGATCTCGAGCATGACGAATCCGTGCAGCATCGCCCACATGCGAACAGTGAGTTCACGGTGGTCGTCGGACCGGAAGCGCCCCGCTCGAATGCATCGCTGGACATGCGCATCCGCCTTGCCGAGGGTGAGGGAATGGACGTCGATCTCGCGGCGCGGCAAACCGAAGTGGGCGTGTCCGACGCCGCCGAGCATGACCCCGTACAGGTGTGGGTTGCTGCGGGCGGTGTCGCGGTAGCGGGCGGCCAGGCGGGCCAGGTCGGCGACCGGGTCTTCGGTCGCGGCCACGGTCGCGAGCCGGGCGGCGAGCTGGTTGAGGCCCTGCTGGACGATGGCGTCGACCAAGCCGGGAATCCCTCCGAAGTGCGTGTAGATGGTGATCGTGGAGGTGTTCACCTCGGCCGCGAGCCGGCGTGCCGACAGCCCGGCCCAACCGTGGGACGTGAGCAGCCGCGCACCGGCGGCGATGAGCCTGTCCCGGACGGTGCCGTCGGCTGTGGTCGGCGTGGCCGGCCTCGTCATCGCGCAGCGACGCGGCTGGCGTCGAGGCCGGGCATGCGCGCGGCGTCGCGCAGCTCCAACACGGTGGCCAGTTGGGAGGCGATGGCCCGCGCCCAGGCCCGGTAGCCCAACCGGGAGGGGTGGAATCCGTCGGCGGCGAAGAAGTCGGTGAGCGGCACCAGCAGGTCCTCGGCCGGTAGCCGGTAGACATCGAGGTTCCGTTCTGCGAGCAGCCGCAGCCGCCTGTTGTAGCGGTCGGCGAGATGTCCCAGCGCTCGGCGCAGCACGAGCGGTAGGCCCACGAAGTTGCGAACCGGGGGCAGGGCGATGAACAACACCGGCACCCGGTGGCCCGCCTCCCGCTGAACGACGTCGACGAGTCGCACCACCTCGCGTTCCCACCGCCACGGCGGAAGCAGGCGGGTGACGTCGTTGACGCCGATCGACACGACGACGAGGTCTGGCCGCCACTGGGTGCACGGGTCCGTCAGATGCCGGAAGAAGAAGTGGTCCAGATCCCGGGCGCGGGCGCCGGTGCGTCCGATCGCGTGCCACGAGACCTGCCGACCGGTGAGCCCGGCAAGGGCGAGGGCGAGCTGACCGGCCAGCGCGTCGCCGAGGTGGTCGGCCCCGACGCCGGTGACCGCCGAGTCGCCGATCAGCGTCATCCGCAGGGCCGGAGCGTCGCCCAGGACTTCGCCGAACTCGTCGCCGTCGGCGTCGGGCAGGCGTGGCATCTCCCGGACGAAGCGAGGAACCCATCGAATAGTCGCCATCGCAGTCCTCCGGGCGGCCCGTTCGGATAACAGTGTTATGACGCAGTCGACCATAGCAAGTCGTCCCTCGCCAGCTCAACGGAAGCGTCCTCGTCGCCCGGCTCGCGGCCCTCGGGTGGCAGGAGGCCGTTCCGCAGGGCGAAGACCGCGACCTGGGTGCGGTCCCGTAGGCCCAACTTGGTGGCGACGTGATGGATGTGCGACCGCACGGTCGTGGTGGAGACCGACAGGTTGCGGGCAATCTCGCGGTCCGACAACCCGTCGCAGAGCATCCGGACGACCTCGCCCTCCCGGGCGGTCAGGGACGGCACGTACGTGTTCAGCCTGAGGTGAGATAGCTGATCTGGGTCTGTTGTCCACTGTGGTTGGGCTACGGGTTGCAGCGGTTTCAGGTTGATGTCGACCGGGACGGTTGGACGGTTCGGATTGGCCGGTACCGACGTGACATGCGGTGGGCCGAGATCTCAGCGGTGGTGATCGAGAACCGGGAGATCGAAGGGCGGGGTCACCGCCGGCCGGTTCCCGCGCTCTACCTGGTGCCGGACCCGGGCGTCAGCCTGGACGTGCCGAGTGACCTGCGAGCCACCGTGGACGGGCGACCGGCGGTACGGCTGTTCGACCTGACCGACCCGAAGATTGAGGAGAAGCAGTTCGTCTGCGACCTGGCTGGTCTGGCCGGTGACCGCCTTGAGGTTCGGGTCGACCGCCTCAACCTGATGCTGCTGAGTGAGTAGCTGGCATGATCATGGTGTGCCGTCCCCGTCGGAGTTGCTCTCGTACGAGGCCGTGGTGGGGATGCTTGCTGAGCTGCGGGTTGAGGTGCAGCGGCTGCGTGAGGACAATGAGCGGCTGCGGGTGGAGAACGCTGAGCTGAAGCGCCGGCTGGGGTTGAATTCGACCAACTCCTGAAAGCCTCCCTCGTCGGACGGGCTGGGCACGACAATGAGGTCGTGTGGGCGGTGGTCGGCGCGTCGGGTGGCTGCGGCGATGTTGGTGGCACCGTTGGTGCGGTGGTAGCCGATCGAGGTGTTACGGAGTGTGGCGAAGACGGCGGGGCCGTTGCCGGTCCGGGCTTG
>NZ_JBXUOW010000133.1:0-4328 GCF_057196645.1 Micromonospora sp. ATLC16 | reverse complement strand
CAGCGGCGGCGTGCCGGCCGGCGGGGGCTCCAGCGCGCGTAGCTCCTCCACCGCGCGGGTCCGGGTGGGCAGCGGGTCCGCGCCGGCCAGGGCCGCCGCCCGGCGGCCCAGCCGGGTCACATGACCGAGCAGATCGTCGGCGGTACGCGCGGTGCCCGGGTCATCCGGTTCCCGGCCGATCAGCACGGTGTCGCTGCCGCGTAGCCGCTGGATGGCCAGCCGGGCGTCACCGCCCCGGGCCAGTTCGGTCTCGACGGCGGCGCGGACCAGGCCGATCGCCTGGGCGGTGCGCTTCGGCTCGGCGGTGTAGGAGCCACGGGTGACGTTGAGTGCCTCGGCGACCTCCTCGGCGGAGGCTACCCCGCCCCGCCCGTCGAGCAGCGCCACGATCTCGTCGCGGACCAGGTCGAGCGCCGGATCGGTGAGCCAGTCGCGGGTGACCAGCCGCTTCAGCAGGTTCGAGATCTGTGGCTGCTGCTTGCCGACCACCCGGGCCACGTCCGCCTGCGACGGCCAGCGCAGGTAGCGGCCCTGGTCGTCGGCGGCCTGGCCGAGCAGCACCTGCACGGCTGTCCGGTGCCACGCGCTGCGGCCGGTGCCCGCCGGCAGCAGGGCTGCGCTGAGCGCCTCGACGTGTTGGGCGTTCGGTCGGGTGGGCACCGGCGGCGCGGCGGTGGCGAGCCGGTCACGCAGCTCGCGGCCGCGGGCCAGGATCTCCTTGCGGGTGGCGTCGGGTACACCCCGGGCCCGGGTCAGCGCGGACGGCTCGGCGTCCAGCAGTTCGCCGACGGTGCCGATGCCGAGCCGTTCCAGCGCCGAGCGGGCGCGGGCGGTCAGCTCGGCCGCCTCCAACGACGAGGCCCGGGTCAGCGGCGCGGGCCAACCGGTGTCGTCGGTGGGTGCCGGTGGTTCCGGGATCTCCCGGAACACCGCCCGCCAGGCATCGGTCATCTCGTCGAGGGTGTCGAACCGGTCGGTGGTGTCCCGGGCCAGCGCGATGGCGAAGAAGGCGACCAGCCGGTCGGCGACCGAGGCGTCGAAGACCGCCGGGTCCAGGGTGACCTCGTCGGTGACCGTGGCCGGGTTCGCGCCCTCACCCCACCGGGGCAGTGCCCCGGTAGCCATCTCGTAGAGGGTCACCGCGGCGGAGAACCGTTCGGCGGCGGCGTCGAAACGCAGCCGGCGCGGAGGCCCGAGGAACGGGTCGAGGTAGGCGGTGGTGCCGGCGGTGAGCTGGTCGGCCGGGATGCCGGCCAGCGAGAAGTCGAAGACGCACAGGTGCGGCTGCTTGTCCTTCGGGCGCGGCCGGGCGGCGAGGTTCGCCGGTTTGATGTCCCGGTGCCACACCCCCTGCCCGTCCAGGAAGGACACGATCTCCAGCAGGTCGCGGCCGTAGCGTTCCAGCAGGTCCAGCACCAGCCGACCGCCGCGCAACTCCTCGGCCAGGGTGCGATCGCCGGCGCTCTCCAACAGCAGCGCCGTCCGGCTGCCGACCTTGATCGGGCCGCGTACCAGCGCCGCCACCCGCGAGTCGCGCAACTTGCCGACGGCACGGGCCTCGGCGGCGAAGCGGTCGGCGTACTGCTCGTCCCGGGCGACCTTCAACACCAGGTGCCGGCCGCCCTCCGTGCCGCCCTCGGCGACCAGCAACGCGATGGCGGTGGCACCGCTGCCCAGCCTGGTCAGCACGGTGAGCCCGCCATCCAGCACGTCGCCCCGGTGGGCGTGCAGCGGATCGACCACCGGCTCCGGCTCCGGCGCGGTCAGCTCCTCCCAGACCAGCTCAAGGCCGGCGAGGAAATCGGCCACCTGTCGCATCCGCTGCCCCGGGTCGCCCCGGGTCGCGTCGTAGATGATCTCGATGAGCGCCTTCGGCATCCCGTCGGCGACCGCGTCCAGGCGCAGGCCGCCGGTGGCCACGGCGGCGACCAGCTCCTCCGCCGAAGCGGCCGGCTCCACCCCGGCGAAGATGCGGTAGGCCATCGCGCCGAGGGAGAACATGTCGAGTTGGTGGCCGGGCAGATCGTCGAGGGTGGCCGCCTCGGGTGCCTGGTAGCGGCGGACCGAGTCGTCGAAGAACAGTTCGAGTGACGCGGGGTCGGTGGACGGGCCGAGCGAGGTCATCCGGGTGCCGGGCAACCGGCCGCCGGTCTGCCAGTCGGTGACCACGAGCGTGGGCCGGGGGCTGTCCGGATCGCAGACGTACACCGCCCGGGGGTTCAGCGAACGGTGCGACAACCGCCGCGCGTGGGCGTGTGCGACGATCTCGGCGAGATCCTGGGCGAGTTGCAGCCGCTGGGCCAGGTGCAGCCGGCCGTCCCGCTCGGCTAGCCACTGGTCGAGGCGCTGCCACTCCGGCTTGTGGTCGAAGACCACCGCCGGCCCCCAGGGGTGATCGACCAGGTCCAGCGCGCGGGCGATGCCGGGATGGTGGATGCCCTGGAGCAGCCGGAACTCCCGCTCGGCGGCACGGCGGATCACCGGCACCTCGTCGTCGGCCGCCCGGCTGGTCAGGTAGAACCGGACCCGCCGCAGCACGGAGGTGTCCAGCGTGTGGTCGGCGAGGAAGTCCTGCCAGCCGACGCCCTCGGCGAACGGGCGCTGGTGCAACATGAGCTGGTTGACCCGGCGCTCGGCCACCGACGGTCGGATCCGGGCGCCGCGCACCAGTTCGACGATCTGCCGGCCGCGTACCGCGTCGACCAGATGGCGGGCGTCGGTCGGCGGCGCCAGCAGCATCTGCTTCAGGCTGGGCAGCCCGCCCGCGTTCCCGTCCAGGCCGTAGACGTGCTGGCCGCCGATGGCGTCCAGGTCGGAGCGGGTGTTCCGGGCGTGCAGGAAGATCGCGGCATGCACGTACGGGGTGCGGGCGCCTGGCGGGGCGTAGTAGGCGATGACGCTGCGCAGCCGCTTGGCCTTGCGGTTGGCCAGCATCAGCGGGTTGTCGGCCGTGTACCGGTTGCCGTTCGGCGCGTGCCGCCGCCAGCGTTGGCCGTCGCCGCCGATCCGGCCCTGCCAGTGCTTCAGTTCGAGCACGTAGAGGCCGCTGCGGGTGAGCACCAGCGCGTCGATCTCGTTGATCGAGCCGTCGGTGCCGACGAACTCGACGTTCGCCCAGACGTGGTACGGCTCGGCGTCCGGCAGGTACGACGCCAGCTCGCGCAGACCGTCCTGCTCGTGCACGTAGGCACTGGGGTTGATCTGCTCCCAGCGCGGCGAGTCCTCACGCATCTCGCATCATGCGCTTCCGCGCGGCCATGACAGCACTCCCCACACGCGCGCCCGTCCTCAAGTCCCGTGGACGGTACCGTCGCTTTCGGACGGTGCACAGACTCCACTCGTAGGCGGGGCCGGCGGGCCTTTCTACCCGGGCGGCCCATTGACGCTGATCAGCGCCCTTGACCTGCGAACAGTCGTCATGCCGAACCGCCACTCCCGCTCGGCGGACAGTCCGAAATATGACACCGCCATGGGTCCGCTACGGCCTGCCGCACGCGGTGGATCCGCTACCCGGCGGGACGGATTCGGAAGGTGGCCGTCGAGGGTCCGGCCCCGCCACCGATCGGGGAGATCCGCATCTGCTGGTGAGGGTCGTGGCTCAGGTACCGATCTGCGCGGCGACCGACTCCCGGCTCGTTCTCCGGCGGCCTCAGGGGACCGGGCGGATCTGGGTGGCGCCGCGCCAGCAGCCGGTACGGCCGACGGCCGAGCGCCACCCCGTACCGGACAACTGCACCTGCCCGTAGACGCAGGTTCTGGTGCTCGTCAGCAGGTTGCCGAAGGAGGAGATGCCGCCGTAGTCCATGGCGAAGTCCGCCGACCGGGTCGGCTGCTCACCGTCGATGACGGTGAGCCGGATGCTGGCGGGCAGCGGCACGGCGTCCACGCCACCGGGCACCGGCATGAACCGGGGCCAACTCGCTCCGCAGGCGGGCGAGTAGCGCAACTCGACCGTGCCGATCACCCGCTCGTCGAGCAGTACGGCGGCGCTGTCCAGCGTGGTCACGTCGGCATCTGCGGCGCACCCGGCGTCCTTCGGGTCGGCACCGTCGCGGACGCCCACCGTCACGGTCGTCTGCTCGGCCGCAGGTGGTGTGGTTCTGCCCGCCTCCGGCTTGCCGGGTCCTCCGGCGAGCCAGGGCACCGCGACGAGCCCGGTCAGCACCAGCGCCCCGGCGAGAACTGCCCGGGCGGTGCGGCCACCCGGCCGGGACGCAGCGCCGTCACCTGCCGGAATGGACGGGTCAAGCGGTTCCTGGCCGTCCCGCCCCGACGCGGCCGGGGGCGCGGTGGCCGACGGCGCGGCGGCGGCACCCGCAGCGACAGGC
>NZ_JBXUOW010000132.1:0-4372 GCF_057196645.1 Micromonospora sp. ATLC16 | reverse complement strand
CACCACCATCGCGAAAGCCCTACGCCGTAACAGCCGGAACCCGTACCGACCGCTACAACTACTCGGGATCACCTGAAAACGGGCGTATGGCTACCTTGCCTGAACCCTGGGTGTGCAGGTCAGCCGTCTGGTGGACACCGTCGACGAGGCGTTGCCGCAGGTAGGGGTGGAACGGGACGAGGATGCTTGGGCGGCTGCTGGCGTTCGGGCCGATCCACGCCTCGGCAGTGGCAGCGTGGGTGTATCTGCGAGCGGTTCTGACGTTCATGTCGAGCGGACGGGCGGCCGCCCTGATCGACAGTCCTTCGGCCGCAGGGCGTGCACGGCCACGTGACGTTGGCGGGTGGTCGCCGCGCGGCGTCGCGTCATGGCTGGCTCGGCCGTGATCGACGCGGCCAGGGCAGGTATCGGATCGGTATGCTCTCGTAGGCACCGGCGTGCCCACGGATGACCTTTGCGATAGTGGCGCTAAGGTTCTTGGGCAGGTGCCACCAGCCGGCGACCTGAATCGTGTCGGTTCGGGCATCCGTCGGATCATCCGGATCAATGTCATCCGGGATACCGACACCACTAACCGATACGCCAACAGGTGCCCGGCCGACCGCCCAACGCCACTGCGACCGCTTACAGATCGCTCACCGGGTCAGGACGGTGCGACGGGCATGCCGTCGGGTCAGCCCCGGCACCTGCTCGACGAACGTCCGTCGCCGGCACCCGCTGTTGGCACAGGTGAACCTGCGGCCCGTCAAGGCGAGCAGCACTTCGTGGCCGCCCAATCTGACGTCGCTATCCGACGCATAGAGGAACATGCAGGGTGGTTGACGAGGTGCCGCAGGCTCGCTCGCGGCCCGCACCGTCTTCGTCGCCGCGCCGATCCTGACCCCGATGCCGCTGTTCTGCAGACTTCTCGCACTCACCGACATCCAACACAAAGTTGCCCGGCAACGCGCGAGGCAGCCCCTCTTCCCTGAGAAGCTGCAGCGATACCGTCCCTGACAAGCGGCTGACCAGCCCGACTAGGAACTACTCCAGCCTGGCCAGTCCTTCCACCGCAGGTCCACCGTTTCGGGCGCGTCCGAGCTCTCCGTCGGCATCCTGCGGCACCACCTCGAGGCCCGGATTCGACACGCAGTGCCCCTGCTGCTCGACACACACTCGATGATCTCGGTCATGGCTTGTCCTTCCGGCCAACCGACCAGGCTCTGCGTGTCAGGCCAGAACGGTTACACCGCTACTCGGACAGTCCCAGGGCCCATCCTGTCCCTGAGAAGAGCGGACAGGAGGCCACCATGACGACCACTGGCGTGATCTTCAAACGGTGCGGATGCCGCGACGACGGCCGACGTCGCCCGATGCTCTTGTAAGTTCTAAGGAATTGACCGGACGTCCTACTACTCGCGGAGAAGCAGGACGTCCGGTCGGTGGCTTACGGCGCTCCGCCCCTGCAAGGCTTCCCGCCGGCGATGGCTAGCCCTGTGTGGTAAACAGGGCGGCGTAGCGGTTCAGGTAGAGCGGCCATCCGTCGTCGTGGGCGACGCCTGCGCGGACTGATTCCCAGCCGGGGCCGTGCCGGTCGAGGTGGCGGTGTTCCAGCTCCACCCTCGTGCGCTGCGGAGTCTCGGCGACGAACCGGACCTCAACCTCACTCGTGTTGTCCGGCTCGGTCTCGACGCGCCACTGGGGGCTGATGTCCCAGCTGAACACGACCCGGTCCGGTGGGTCGAAGGCGAGCACGCGCGCCCAGCAGCATTCGGTGCCGTCAACGCCGCGGTCATAGATGTGGCCGCCCACCTTCGGCTCGAACACCGTCTCGGCGATCGCTGCGCCGAGCAAGTTGTGCTCGCGTGGCTTGAAGTCACCGAACCGCTCGGTGAACACGGTGAAAGCGTGCTCGAGTGGTGCATTCACGATGATCTGCCGGCGCACCACCACATCGGCTGCCTGGGTCATGAGTCCTCCTTGGTCGGTTGTTCGACGACGTCCTGGTAGCCATCCAGCGCGCGATGCCAGAACGTGTCCAGCTGATCCCGCAAGGCCGCGACGCCTGCGGGGTTGAGTTGGTAGATCCGGCGCGTGCCGGCGGTGCGATCGATGACCAGGCCGGCGTCTTTGAGCACCTTCAGGTGCTGGGACACCGCAGGCCGGCTGATCGGCAGCTCCTGGGCGAGTTCGCCGACGGCGCGCGGACGCTCCGCCAGGCACGCGACGATGGCGCGTCGAGTCGGGTCGCCCAAGGCATCCCAGCCATGACCATCTTGGTAAGTAGCCACGAACGGTAAGCTACAGCTTACAGATGATCGGGGTCAAGAGTGCCCGGCTGGTGGTGTCTTTCGCACATCCGCGCCCATGCCAGCAGACCGGACGCGGTGCTAAGCGCGGCGACAACTCAGATGGCGGCGCGGATCCCGGCGAGGTCGGCGACGATGCCGGCGAGCAGGGCGCCGACGGCGAAACCCTCGTCGCGCCAGCGCCCGTAGACGCCGTCCGCGGGCTCGCCAGGTGGGGGTGTCGACGTCGCTGAGGCGGCGAGCAGGATCGGATATACCGCTGCGGCGCCAGCGCCGAGCAGGACTGCGGCGGCGGCCCACGCGGTGAACCCATCGGCGAGCGCGATCAGGCCGAGAGCGGCGGCTTGCATGAGCATGCCGGCGACGATGAAGGGTTTGCGGCCGTAGCGGTCGGAGGCAGGCTTAGCTGGCCGACGCGAGGGCAGGTTCGCGCCAACTCGTGACGGCGAACGACTGTCTGACGGACAGCTCCCCGCTGTGCGGGCCGGCGGTGTGGGTGATGGGCGTGCCTGCGGGTCTCGTGCACGAAGAACAGGGACAGGCCGAGACCGAGGGGCGATGTAGGCGGCAGTGAGCAGGAACGGGGGACGGGGCGCAGCCCGGGAGCGGCGGCGTGGGCACTGGTGGCCATCGCGGTCGCGACGGCGATGCATCCGGCGGCTTCGTTGACTCCCATCGCCGCGCCCGGCGGTGCGGTCCCGCGAGGTCAATTTCATGATGCCGGTGGTGATCGAGGCGAGGCCCTAGTTGACGCCGAGAAGCGCGTTCGCCGCGACGAGCCACCCAGTTTGGTGCCCAGATCAGCACGGCGGATCGGGATGGCAATCGCCCAGCCGGCGAGCAGGGTTTGCGTCCGTAGCGATCGGACAGGGTGCCAGCGAAGAAGTCCGTGGCGGCCTTGCTGACACCGAACGCAAGAAGAGTTACGTCAGCGCGGCAGTGAAGGCCGTGAGGCCGAACTCGCGGTCGGCGAGCATCGGCCGCACGGTGCGTTCGGAGTCGAGGACACAACCGTCGAGGGCGTTGACGACGGCCAGCAGGGTAAACTGCGGCCGTCAGGCCGAGCCGCGGCGCACCGCTGCACCGTGATCCACTGATCGCCATCGACCCGGCCGCGCCGCTGGACCTGCCTGCCTGGTGAATCCTCACCGACCACACCTACCTGGCCTCGCCGCCCGGAACGGCCCGGCCGACCTACGCGGTGCAAGTCGCCGCGCGGCGTTCGTAGTAGCGCAGCGTCTGCAGGTTCACCCCGACCGCGGCGGCGACCTGGCCGCTGCGCAGCCCGCTCACGCCGCCACCATCGCGGCCGCGCGCTCGGCGAGCGCGTCGAGGACGTCGACGTGGGCGGCCGGCACCTCGATGTCCAGCCGTAGAGCTGAGCCGTCCGCGGCGAAGGAGAAGGAGAAGAAGGAGCAGCAGGAAGTCTCCCGGCTGGTCAGATCTCGGACGGTCGGCTCGGCGGCCGGGTCGAGGCGCCACCGCAGCGCCGTCGGCGACAGCCGCTGCTGCTCGCGCAGGGCAGTGGCGAACAGGTTGTCGAACTCGGCCAGCCGCAGCGGCCGGTCCACGGTCGGTAGGGTGCACGTCTTGGGCACCCACGCCGGGTCATCGCTGGTCATGCCACGACAGTAAGCCTGTACCTAGGTACAGGATGCAAGTCGTTCGCCGCAGGAATCAGCGTCGGGCGAGGTGCTCGACGGCGGCGGCGCACCCACCAATCGACTACGCAATCGCCCTGGCTGCGGGCTTTTCATGCGGCCGGGTGGCGGCCGGTGGATCTGCAGCGGGTCACCGGGTACAGCCGGGAGACGATCCGCCAGGCGCTACGACCGGAAGTCCGACGGGCGACCAACCTCAGCCGACGCAGGACACCACCCCAGCCGCCGGCGGACTACCAGCCCTACGGCGACCGGAAGCCCTACGTAGTGGCCGAAACTTGCACCGCGCTGCACGGTCCGACCGAAGGCACGGTGACGCTTCCGCGTCACCTCGACTGGTCCGGGCACGCCGAGTACGACCTGAACCGGACCGCACGCCTGGCCAGCATGTACAAGGTGGTACTCACCGAAGCCAGCACGGCC
>NZ_JBXUOW010000131.1:0-4383 GCF_057196645.1 Micromonospora sp. ATLC16 | reverse complement strand
GGCGGGCGCGCCGCCGAACGGCAGCGTGGCGTCGGCTGGCACCAGCCGCAGCGGCGAGGTGGTGAGCCGGTCGCCGGCGCGCGCCGGCAGGGTCAGCCGGAACTGCGCGCCCTGCCCCGGCGCACCCCACGCCTCCAGCCAGCCGCCGTGCAGTCGGGCATCCTCCAGGCTGATCGACAACCCCAGGCCGGTCCCGCCGGTCTGCCGGGCCCGCGACGGATCAGCCCGCCAGAACCGGTTGAAAACCAGCTTCTCCTCGCCCGGCTTCAGCCCGACGCCGTGGTCGCGGACGGTCAGCGCGACGGCGGTCTCGTCCATGCCCAGCGTGATCCGCACCGGCCGACCCTCGCCGTGCTCGACGGCGTTGCCGACCAGGTTGCGCAGCACCCGTTCGACCCGTCGTGGGTCGATCTCGGCGATCACCGGCACGGTCGGGACGTCCAGCTCGATGGCCACCCCGACCCGCTCGGCCAGCCCCGCCAGCCGGTCGGCCACCCGGTGCACCACCGGCACCAGATCGGTCGGCTCGGCATCGAGCACCGCGAAGCCCGCGTCGAACCGGCTGATCTCCAGCAGGTCGGTCAGCAGCTCCTCGAAGCGGTCCAACTCGGCCTGGAGCAGCTCGGCGCTGCGTGCCACCGCCGGATCGAACTCGTCGCGTTCGGCGAAGATCAGGTCAGCGGCCATCCGTACCGTGGTCAGCGGGGTCCGCAGTTCGTGCGACACGTCGGAGGTGAACCGACGTTGCAGTCGGGACATCTCCTCCAGTCGCAGGATCTGTCGTTGCAGGTTGGTGGCCATCTGGTTGAACGAGGCCGCGAGCAGCGCCAGGTCGTCCTCACCGTTGACGGCCATCCGCTGGTCGAGCAGGCCGGCCGAGAGTCGCTGGGCGGTCCGGGCGGCGACCCGTACCGGGATCACCACCAGCCGGGTCACCAGGGCGGCGAGCAGGCCGAGCAG
This sequence comes from Micromonospora sp. ATLC16, assembly GCF_057196645.1. Taxonomy (NCBI): domain Bacteria; kingdom Bacillati; phylum Actinomycetota; class Actinomycetes; order Micromonosporales; family Micromonosporaceae; genus Micromonospora; species Micromonospora sp. ATLC16. The sequence goes on along the minus strand of NZ_JBXUOW010000131.1, from coordinate 3,423 downwards.
CAGCACCAGGGCGACGCCGGTGGCCACCACCGTGGCCCGCGCCTGCGCGGCCGTGGTGTCCTGCAGGGTCAGCGGCACGAAGTAGTAGAGCTCCACCTGACCGAAGCGGGTCGGCACCGGAGAGCCGTAGACGAGGTACTTCGTCTCGGCGTCACCGGTGAGCCGGCCGGTACGGATCTGGTTGGCCACGTTGCCGTTGGCCACCGCGGCGCGCAGCTCGGGGCTGATCAGGGGCCGGACGTTCGCCGAGGGTGAGGTGCGCGCCTCGATCACCCCGGGCCAGCTGTCCGCGGTGAGGGCCACCACCACGCCGCTGTTCTGCTGGGGGTCGCCACCGGCGAGGTAGTTGACCGTGCCGTCGATCGTCTCCTGGAGCTGGGCCTCCTGCGGCTGGCTGTAGAGGCTGAACTGCTTGGCCGCGTACTCCGCGCCGTTGAGCAGCCGCAGCTGGACGTCGGTCTTGGCGTTGTCCAGCAGGATGTTCGTGATCTTGTCGGCGATCAGGTAGGCGAAGCCGCCGACCAGCAGGCTGGACGTCACCAACGTGATGGTCACCACCCGCACCTGCAACGACCGGCGCCAGGTCTGGTGCAGCCTCGCCAGTGATCGGGCCAGTCGCCCACTCATCCCACGCCACAACTCCCACGCGGCACCGTGCCGGCGGGAGGTCGGGTCGAGGTCGGGGATCGGGGAGGTGGTCACAGTGCGACCAAGGCTATCCGGTGCCCGCCTTGTAGCCCACGCCACGAACGGTGAGGATGATTTCAGGGCGCTCCGGATCCGGCTCGATCTTGGCGCGCAGCCGCTGCACGTGCACGTTGACCAACCGGGTGTCCGCCGCGTGCCGGTATCCCCAGACCTGCTCGAGCAGCACCTCCCGGGTGAAGACCTGACGCGGTTTGCGGGCGAGCGCGACCAGCAGGTCGAACTCCAGCGGCGTCAGCTTCACCTCCTCGCCGTTACGGCTGACGGTGTGCGCCGGCACGTCTATGGCGATCTGGTTGCCGGGCGGGCCGATGGTGAGCAGCTCCGGCGCGGCGTCCTCACCGCGACGCAGCCGCGCCCGCATCCGGGCCACCAACTCCTTCGGCTTGAACGGCTTGACCACGTAGTCGTCGGCACCCGACTCTAAGCCGAGCACGACGTCGACCGTGTCGCTCTTGGCAGTCAGCATCACGATCGGCACTCCGGACTCGCCCCGGATCGCCCGCGCCACGTCGATACCACTCATTCCGGGCAGCATCAGGTCAAGCAGGACGATATCCGGACGATTGTCGCGGAACGCGGCCAACGCCCGTTCCCCGTCCGCCACGAACGAGGGCATGAAGCCCTCGCTACGCAGCACGATGCCGAGCATCTCGGCGAGCGCGGGGTCGTCGTCGACCACCAGTACCCGGGCTCTCATGGGGTTAATGATTTCATCCCGTCAGTTCGGTGGGCTCGGCGTCACCCGCACGCTACTGCCGTCAGGTGGGCCGTGCCCAGCACCGCTCGGTTGTACCGCCCGCGCGTGCCATCCGGGGGCGGTTCTGCGCCCCGGGCGACCGCGCGTGTCAACATGATCCCCGGGTGCGTCGCAGCGCGCCACCACAACCGCCTCCCAGGAGTACGCGTGCCCGAAACAGGCCCGACCGTCGTACTCCCCGGTCGCCCGCTCACCAGCGGGGAACTGCTCGACTCCGCGGTGCTGCTGCTGCGCGGCCAGGCGGCGGTCCTGCTGCCCCTCGCCGCGGTGCTGGTCACGGGCGAACAACTCCTGCTGCTGCCCCTACGGACCGTCGTGGGTGCCACCGGGCCGCTGTGGTGGCCGTCCGGCCTGAGCGAGTTCGGCGTCTTCTGGTTCCTGCTCGCCCTCGGCGCGGCGACCGAGGCAATGATCATCCTGCTACTCGGCAACCCCGCCGCCCACGCCGCCGCCGACGCGCTGGTCGGCCGACGCCCCGCCGCCACCGACGCCTGGGGGCCCGGCGGCCGCTGGGGCGCCACCGTCCTGCTCTGTCCCGCGGTCGGTGCGGTCATGCTGCTCGCGGCCCTGCTCGGCCCCGCCTGGTTCATCGGATTCGCCCTGTTGGGCGCGGTGGCGCCGGCGCTCGTGATCGACCGGGTCGCACCGGTACGCGCGATCACCCGCTCCGTCGCGCTGGCGCTGCGCCTGACCGGACGGGCCGCCGCGCTGCGGGTACTCGGATACCTCGTCTGGTGGATCATCCGGGTCGGGCTCGGTTGGGGGTTGTTCACCGGGCTGACCACACTCGACCTGGTCACCGAGGGCTGGGCCGATGCCGTGGCGATGCTGGTCTGGGCGGCCGTGAACGCGGTCGCGTACGCCGCGCTGGCCTGCCTGGACGCGGTCGTGCACCTGGAGACCCGGATCCGCAGCGAGGGCCTGGACATCCGGCTCGCCCGTGCGCCCGCCACACCGCGTGCCACGGACCTGCTGGCGGTCGGCGGATGAGCGTCAGCCGGTGGTGGACCGAGACCACCGCAGCCCTCGGCGACCACCTGCCACTCTCGCTGGCCGCGCTGCTGCTGGTGCTGGCCACGGCGCTGACCGCGACGGCCTGGTACACCTTCCCCGCCTGGCTGCCCCGCCAACTTTCCCGGCCCCGCCGACGCCGCCGCGCGCCGGGCACGGCACACGGGCCGGAAACCGCGCCGACGACCGTCGCCCCACCGCCGTCGGCGGACCCGGTCGGCACCGAAGTGGTGGCCGACCGGCTGGCCGCCGCGGGCCGCTACGGCGAGGCGGTCCGCGAGCGGTTGCGCGGCATGCTCCACCAGCTCACCGACCGGCGTGTGGTGCAGGTCCGGCCCGGCATGACCGTCGCCGAGGTGGTCACCGAGTCCGCCGCCCACCACCCACCGGCCGGACCGCCGCTGGCCGCCGCCGCCACCATCTTCTCGGAGGTGTGGTACGCCCAGCGCCCGGCCACCGCCGAGCACGATCACCGGATGCGCGAGCACGCCGGTCAGCTGGGCGACCTGCTCGCCGCGGCCCCGTCAGCGAAGGACGACGACCGGTGAGCGCACCCGGGCGGCGCCACCGGATCATCGTTCCGGTGCTGGTGGGAGTGCTGCTGATGGCGGTCACACTTGTCACTCGTGAGATCGACCAGCCGGACCAGACGGACCGGGGCTTCCTCTCCCCGGTGGTGACCGATGACCACGGTGGCAGCCGGCTCGCCGCGAGCCTGGGTGAGCGCGGGGTGGTGGTGCAACGGGAGACCGACACGGTCCGGGCGTTGCTGGCCACCCGGCCCGCCCCGACCACCCTGTTCGTTCCGGCACCCGAACTACTGCACCCGCGCACGGTCGGCTACCTGGGTATGTTGCCCGGAGGCACCCGGCTGGTGCTGGTCGACCCGCCCCGGCGGGTGCTCGCCGCCGCCGGGCTGCCGCTGCGCCCGGCGGGCCGGCGGTGGG
>NZ_JBXUOW010000130.1:0-4519 GCF_057196645.1 Micromonospora sp. ATLC16 | reverse complement strand
TCGCCGACCTGTTCGCCGCGGCGCGCGGCGGCTCGCCGGCCGGGCGTCGCCGTCGGCCCGGCGGTACGGGCGCGCAACGCACCGACGAGCGCGTCGCAGCCGGCGTCACAGGCCCGGACCGAGGCGACCGCCTGTCGAATGGTCTCCGCGGCGGCTGAGGTGAGGGCCCGGTTGACGGTGGCCCGCCGGGGGGTCTCGGAGATGGCGACGCGCAGCGCGGTGACGGCCTCGTCGATCGCCTCCGCGTCGCCCGCCCCTTCGGCGGCGAGTTGAGCGGTGACGGCGTCCGCGGTGACCGCGGCGTCGCGGCCCCGGCCGGCCGCGTCGGTCAGCATGCCCGGCTCGGGCAGCGCGTCCAGTACGGCCAGCGGGATCGACTCGGCCGGGTCGGGGTAGGCGCGCAACGCGGCCGGGTAAAGCTCGCGGAGCACCTCGCGCAGCGCGACTGCGGCGGAGTGTCGACCGCTGGCCAGCGCGGCGTGTGCGGCGAGGACCTGCTTGTACCCGGCGAGGTCGCGGGGAGCCGGCAGGGTCACCGCCGACAGAGCGCCGGCCTGCAACGCCCGGGCGAGACCGACGGCGCGCCGGACGGCCGGCGGAGACTGCATCTCCTCCAGCGAGTCGTCGTCGGCGAACCGTTCGGCGAAGTCGTCCACAGAGTCGTCGTCGGCGATCGCCAGCGGGCGACCTGCGGCGCTGAGCAGAGAGGTGATGGTGTGGTCGTCGCTGTCGGCGGCTATCGCCGCACCGCTCGGCCCGCCCGAGCGTTCCACGAGCAGCGTGACCAGCCGGGCGTAGCCCGTCGGGTCGTCGCCGATCTCGCAGACATGCAGCAGACGGCCTGCGTCGTCGACCACAGCGGACGTCAGCGCCGATCCGGTCGAGACCGGTCGGTCGGCCGGGTCCGCCGAGGTCAGACCGCAGTACACGCGCACGAGCGCCACGGCGTCGTCCTCCTCCCGGGACACAGGGCTTTCTCTGCCAGAGACTGATGCTCCCTGGTGCGGGTCAGTCGCGCCAGTCCACGACTGCAGAGATCTTTCCGACAATGGTCCGCCAACCCAGACTTGCGGTTTGTGCCCCGATTTTCTTCAGCCTACGCCGTCCCATGAAGCCACCGATGCCGCCGCCGACGGATGCCCGTAGCGCCTCGTCCAGGTCGTCGAGGCTGGAGCCGGTGTGGAGCATGTCCAGCACCGCAGGCAGCCGCAGGGCGTACGCCAGGTCGCGGGCGACCTCGCCGGCCTCGATGAGCAGCGTCGGATCCCAGGTGTCGTGCCCGCCGCGGAGGTTCTCCACGACGAGGTCGAGTTCGTAGACGTCATCGTTCAGCGGCGCGATGTCGGCTGGTTCCATCCGTTCGGACAGCTCATCCCAACTGTCCAGTTGAGACAGATCGTTGGGTGCGCCGGAACGGACGAAACTGACAAGCGACTCGGGCGTCTTGAACAGCAGTAGCCGACCCTTGTGGGTCAGGAAGACCGGCACCTCCTCGCCGTCGGCCTCGTCGGCGGTGACCTCGTCGGCGTCTTCCTTGCCGTCTTCGGTGGCGTCGTCGCCGCGCTGCGCCTGCTTCTCCTCGTCCTCGCTCTCGGCGAACTCCCGGGCGACGTCCTCGTCGAGGATGACGACGTCACCCTCCTCCTCGTCGTCGTGGCCCTCGGCCGGGCCGACCTGCCGGCGGGCGAGGAAGGGGTCGTCGGCGTCGCGCTCGGCCACGTCGGTCGGGGTCAGCTCGTTAGCCGCCCGGTACGCGCGCAGCGTGAAGCCGGTGCCCGCCGGCAGGGCGATCTCCACCGGAGCCATCCGCAGCTCGTCCCAGAGCGCACGGTTCGCGGTCTCCGCCGCGGCGACGTCGGGCGCGGAGTCGGCCGGCGCGGCGACGTCCGGCTCGCTGGTGCCGGTCGTGTCATCGAGCTCGGGCTCGTCGGCGTCCGGCCGTTGGGGCGACTGGCGTGCCACGGTGACCTCCGTGTGCGTCGGGCTACCACCCCCGGCGCTGATGCCGGTGAGTGACTCTGGGCACATACCCTAGTTGGCTGCGCTGGGTAACCGCTGGCCGCACCCCGATGGCCTCACCACGCGGATAACAAGTAGCGTGTCTACGCATGAACGCCCAGGCGCTGCACGGACACCTCGACGCCCTGCTCCTGGCCGTGCTGGAGCGGGGGGCCCTGCACGGCTACGCCATCATCGAGGCCCTGCGGGCGCGCAGTGACGGTCGGCTCGTCTTGCCCACCGGCACCGTCTACCCGGCGCTGCGACGGCTGGAGCGGGCCGGACACGTGGTCAGCGCGTGGAGCACCGTCAACGGGCGGGAACGGCGGACCTACGAGTTGACCGACACCGGCCGGCGGGCGCTGGCCGACCAGCGGTCGGGGTGGCGTGAGTTCAGTTCGACGGTCGGCCGCTTTCTGGACCCGGGCACCACACCCACCCCGGCGGGCTGACCGTCAGCGGGCGGCCAGCAGCCAGGTGCGGGCGGCGCTGCCCAGCCATACGTGGGCTGCGGCGCCGACGACCATTCCGGTGATCATCGGGGGCCAGGTCAGGGCCGCGTCCCACAGCACGATCGACCAGGAGAACAGACCGGCCCCGGCCACCGCGCCCAGCAGGGCGGTCCCGGTCAGCGCGACACCGGCGCTGCGCGCCAGCGCGGTCAGTGCGGGACGCGTCGAGCGGGCGGTGGCCGCGACCAGCACGAGCCCGGCCAGACCGAGCAGGAAGGCGCCCGCCCAGATCCACTCCACCGACTGCGACAACAGCAGGTAACCGGCGGGTGGTCGCGGCCCGCTGCTCCAGCTCGATCCGTGCCAGGTCAGGTCACCGGCGATCGAGGCGGTCGCGGCGAAGGCGACCACCCGCAGGGACAGCCCGCGCAGCGCGGCCACCGCGAGTTCGGCCTGGTAGGCCGGGGCTAGCTGGTCCGGCGTACCGAAGTCGGCAACCGCCTGGCGCGACGCCTCACCCGCCGGCAGTCCGCTGTCCCGGTACGCCTCGGCGGCGTCGAGCAGCCCGTGCCGGGCTTCGGTGATCAGATCGGCCCGCAGCCGACGTGGTCCACGGAGCCGGCCGGCGAGCTGCCGCAGGTGCTCCTCGACCAACACGTCATCCCTGACCGGCATGGCCCCAACCCTGCCATGCCGCCTGACGTTCCGGCCTCGGGGACATCCCGGAGGCGGCCCCGACGGATCAGCCCGGCAACGCGAGGTAGCCGTGCTCGGCGGCCTGCTGCAACACCCACTGCTCCCGATACCAGCCGGGCGTCGCCACGAGCGCCGCGTGTCGGCCCCGCTGCACGACCCGGCCGGCGTCCAGCACCACGATCTCGTCGAGTCCGGCGAGGCCGCTGAGCCGGTGGGTGATCAGCAGCACCGAGCGCCCGACGGTCGCGGCCAATGCGCTGGCCAGCACCGCATCGGCGGCGGCCGGGTCGAGACCCTCCGTGGGCTCGTCGAGCACCAGAACACCTGGCGCGGCGAGCAGGGCGCGGGCCAGCGCGAGACGCTGCCGTTGACCACCGGAGAGCTGTCCGCCCTCCTCACCGACCACCGTGTCCCAGCCGTCCGGCTGATCCCGGACCCAGTCCGCCAGCCCGGCGGCGGTGGCGGCGGTGAGCAGCGCGTCCTCGTCCGCATTCGGCCGACCGAGCAGCATGTTGTCCCGAACGGTGGCGTGGAAGACGTACGCCTCGGCGAGCAACCCGCCGACCAGGTAGGGCAGCTCCTGGGGCGGGTACGCCGACACGTCCCGTCCGTTCAGGGTGACCCGGCCGGCGGTGGGGGACACCGCGCCGGTCAGCACGGCGGCCAGGGTGCTCTTGCCCGCGCCACTGGGACCGACGAATGCGACCCGGCGTCCGGGTGCCAGCTCAAGGTCGACACCGTCGAGCGCGGCGGGAGCACCGGCCCGGTACCGAACCGTCACCGCTTCGAACCGGACCGTCGATGCCGTGTCGACCGGTCCCGTCACGCTCTCTTCGGCGGTCTCGGCCGACTCAGCGCCGTGCCCACCCGCCATGTGGGCGTCGGGCAAGCCCGGCGTGCTGGCGTCGCGCAAGCTCGCGGTATCTGCCGCACGTCGGTCGGCGGAGGTCCGGGCGGTCCCCGGACCGGCGTCATCCGGTGCCAGGAGCTGGGCGACCCGGGCCAGGCCGGACCGCAGCCCGGTCCATTGGCGGGCCGCGCCGACCAGCGCGAGGGCGATCTCCACGGCGGCCAGGGTGCCGACGGCCAGGACCCCGACCAGGACGCCGTCCACACCGGTGGCGAGGGCCACGTACACCACCGCCCCGACGGTGAGGCCGGCCACCAGGACCCCGGCCGCGTCGACGGCGAAGCCGAGCGCGGCGAGTCGCCGCTCCAGCCGTGCCAGGCGGCGGGTCCGCCGACCGGCAGCCGCCAGCGCGTCCGAGGTCGCTCCGAAGGCGGCCAGGTCGGCGGCACCGTGGGTGAGATCGATCGCGTCGGTGGCGAGCGCTCCGCGCAGGGGCGCCACCTCCGCGCCGGCCCGCCGGGTC
>NZ_JBXUOW010000129.1:0-4547 GCF_057196645.1 Micromonospora sp. ATLC16 | reverse complement strand
ACCGCCAACCGGGTCGCACGCTCACGCAGCTCATCGTTGTACTTCTTCGGTGCCGGCATCGCTGGTGTTCCTCCCAGGTTTCGATGTCTCCATCAAACCCGGTGCGGGACAGTTTCGGCAGCCCCGGGAAAGGGAGCTCTCGCTGTCGGCCAGGCGAGCCAGGCCGAACACGTGGACAGCCGGACCAGCCGCATTCATGACCTCCGGGGCCATGCCAGAGGCGCGGCGGGAACCTTCAAGCAACGCAAACCCACTCCTACCCGGCATAAGCGCGTCCGGCGGCCGAAGTTCGGAAGTCACTGGACGTGGGTCACCGTCGGCGCTTTGGTAGTGCTGGTTTGGCATTGTTCCGGTCAGATGGACAGGACGCGCTCGACGAGGTCCGGACAGTGGGTCTTCCAGTTCAGCGCCGGGCCCTTGCGCATGAGGTCCAGGTTGAGCCTGCGGGCAGCCTTGATGATTCCTGGGTGGGTGAGCGCGTCGTGGCCGGATCGGATCGACGTGAAGTGCAGTCCCAGTACCCCGGGGCGGATCCGGTAGCGGGCCTCGACCGTGTTCATCCACGCCAGCCCGAGGCGAGTACGAAGGTGCGATCTTGCGGCAGCCCGATCGATATTCATGAAGAGGCGCAGATCCTGCGGGGTGTGTCTGTCGTGGTAGACGTACAGGGTCTCCAGAGCGTGCACCGAGACGGTGAGCAGGCGCGGGTAGGTGGCGGCATTGGTAGCCGGGAGCGCGCTGATCGTCCAGTAGCTGAGCTCCGTCAGCTCCGGCACCGGTATCGTGGCGCGCAGGTAGGTGCCCACCAGGCGGGCCAGCTCGTCGGTGAACCGCGGATCGGCCGTCAGTCGAGTGAAGCGATGTCGACCCCGGTGGTGTAGGACGGGATCGTGTGGCCGGCTACCGAGGCGAACTATCCGCGGCTTGTGGTCAATCAGCCAGCGTCGCTGCTCCGCTGGCGGTAGGAGAACGTCCAGTTCGCTGGCACCGAGCCGACCCGCGGTGTGTACGACATTGCGCAGCTGCACCCCGGCTGCCTCGCGCCGGCGGATCTGATCACGCTCCGCCTCGTCGAGCTGGCTACGGTTGACGCGTTGGAAGGCGATCTCGACGATATCCGACCAAGTCCGGCGGTGGGCGCAGAACCGTGTCACCACATCTACAGCCTGTCCCACATAGTGCTGGCCGTCGGCGAAGGTCAACTCGTACACCCCGCACCGGCCACGTGCCTTGGGCAGTAGGTGAGCGATCGAGTTCAGCCCGCCTACCTCCAGCCGAACAACTTCAACGCCGTCCACTGGACGACAATAAGCCATAGATGATCAGCCACGGGACAAGGCAGCCCTGCAGGTCACCGCACCCGGCTGCGCCAGCGCCTCCCCGACAGCACGCGGACGGCGGCAGATCAGGATGCCTGACGCACCTGACCGACCTGCGCCTGCGGTCTGGCCGGCGCGTTCAGATGCTGTGTGCTCCGGCGTAGAGCACGTACCACAGCGCCGCACTCAGGGCACCGCTTGCGATGGCTGCGGTAAGCAGCGTCGGCCACACGCGCCAGAGGCGGTGCGCCGCGCCCAGCCAGGCCAGGACGACGATCGGAAGCACGATCTTGACGAGTTCCCCGACCACAACGCCTCGGAGGAATTCTGCATGGTACGGATCGGACACTGTCAACAGCTGCCAGGGTGGTGCCAACATCACGGCCTGCCAGCCCTCGCCAGAGAGAAGGCCGCATACCGCCCCCGCAGCCAGCGCCGAGGTCGACACTTTGCCGACCCGAACGATATGGCCGAGCAGCCCGAGCACCGGTCCCCCGACGAGGGACCCGGTCAGCCACAGCGCCGTCATCATGGCAACCGAACGCAGCCCCAGCAGGTCGGCCGACGTGCCGTCCTCCAGGGTGCCCCCACTCCACCGACGACTGACCACCAGCACAAGCAGGTAATAGAGCAGCGTGGCCAGCACCAATAGCGCGGTAGCGCTACCAACCGCTCGTTTCGCCGTGGCAGCAGAACGGCCGACCAGGAACGCCGCCAAGCCCCAAGCGAAACCGCTGCTGGTCAGCGCGATCAAGACCTGCCCCACACCGCCCGCAACGGAGTCGGCCGCGAACGCGAGCAGGCCAAGCGCGACAGCGGCAGCCGCGACCACCGCCGCATGGCTACGACAGGATCCCCCAACAGCAACGTCGGTTACGCCCGCCTCCTCCGAAGGGGCGCCGACGATACCAAGATCCAGCATTGCCGCGGTTTCATCCCGACACCGAAGGAAGCATCCTCATCTCGGCTACGTCCGGATGGAACCCGGGCCGGCTCAGCGGGACGCTGCGTAGCGCGCGGCTCGCGGCCAGATGAGCGTGCCGAGCTGGGTAGCCGCAAACCGCATGCAGTCGGCTGAGGGCATTGCTACCTTGCCACCGGTGGCGAGGCGAAGGTATGTGGCGAGGGGCGTTGACGGCGGCTACCGGATCTGGGACAACCGGGCCTGCCGGTGGTGGGGCGACCTTTATGAGCTCTGCCCAGGCGAGTTGCTCAATGAGCTGAACGGTGCCCGTGACTACGCCAAGATCACGGCGCTGCTCCGGAATTACCGAGCACAGAAGCGGTAACGCAGTACAGCAATCAGCCAGTCCGCGTGGATCGTCGGGACGGATGCCGCTGTTCGGTCGTTAAGCGATGGTGGCGCGCTGATGATCTTTACAAGAGTCGAAAGCCGTGCGAGCGTCGGTCTGTGCTCCCCATTGGCCTTGGCAACTCCGCAGGCGCATCACCGCAGGCCCCGCTCGGGGTCCTCGGGGTTCTGTTCCTGACGTTCGCCCTCGGAAACGTCGTCCTGCGGCTGTGGGCCACGCGCCGGCTACGAGCAGGCAGAACGCTGCCGGGACCATCCCGAGTGCTTCGCCTGTTCGTCAACCACCCAAAGCTCTTCTTCGGTGCCTTGTTCGTACAGATCACGATCGGCGTCCTGCTGGTGCTCACGGCCATCGTCACGACCGGTCCTTGAGACTCGGCTCTGCCGTCGACCAGCTACGGAAGACTCCCTCAAGGGGTGGGTCTCTTCAGCACCCGCCTCGGCGGCAGATCAGTGCCCAGTTCAGGTGGCGGTGAAGACAACGGCACGTCCCGCGGCTGCAGCCCGCTGGTAGAACTCCCGAATCTCGACGAGGTTGTCCCAGGTGTAGTCGAAGTCGGCGTCGTCGAGGGCGCCGCGATAGTCGGGGTCGTCGATTGCGTCGAACCGCTGGCGCAGCTCGCGCCGGTCGACGGATTGCAGAGCGGCGGCCACGTCCCGGGCCTCGTCCACCGTGAGGTAGACCACGACGTACTCGTCGTGCAGCCGGCGCCCGCCGAGCACCGCATGGCTGAACGGATACTCGCCACCGTCAGGTTCGAGGGTGCCGTCGGTCAGGCACCGGTGGATGCCGTCCCATGCCTTGTCGGTGTCGACGGTCAGGCCGTCCTCGGCCCACGACTCCTCGATCTCCTCAATGAGTTCGTTCACCGCGTCGCCGTCGCCGTCATCGCCGGCCGCGAGCAGCGACCGCTCCTGCTCCCGCGTGATCGCGAAGTGCACTCCCAACACGTAGAGATCCTATGCTGATCTTCACCAGTGGTTGCGGAGGTTCACCTCGAACCACGGCACGAAGGAGCAGCAAGGGCGGCGCGCCGATTGCGGCATGACCGTGTTGCTGATCTTGGTGGCTGCGACCGATGCTGATAGTCCTGGACTTACCGGCGGTCGCTGCGGACGAAGGGTCCGACGGTGCTGTGTCGGGTGAGTGCGGTTGGCGGTGTCCCGGGGGCCAGGATCCATTCGTCGGCGAGCGTGGCGATGGTCAGGTCGCCGGTGTCGAAGCGCAACACGAGGCCACAGCTGTACTGGCCTTGATGGTCGAGGATCACGGCACCGTCGGTGAGTCGGGCGCCGATGAACCGGGCCAGCACGTCGGGGTGTCGTGCCGGCCCTACCTCGGTTTGCCCGTGCGGCCCCATGTCGTAGGAGCCGTAGGGATCTTCTACGGCCAGCAGGAACTGGTCACCCCGGCCGTGTACGCGGATCGGGGTTGCGTGTTCGAAGACCAGCCATGCGTGCAGCAGGCTCTCGGCGTCCGGTCCGCGCCGTCCCGCGTGCCAGTGCCGGGCCTCGGTCACCTGGTCCAACCGCCGACCGACCATGCTCGTCAACCACGCGGTGACCATCCGCGGATCGCTGAATCCCACGTACCACCGCTGATCCTTGGCTGACAGGCTCTGCCACACCGCACGAGCCGTGGCCTCATACACATCACCGACGCCGGTATCGACCTCAGTCACGACCACCTCGGTCACGGTCACCGCCGTCGGCGGCTGGCTCCCCAGTGCCCACCAAGCGCCCAACTCAGCCTCATGCCGGAACTCGTCACCAACCACTGCCTCGACGTTCACCTCGGCCTGACCGGCAGGGCATTCGCAAGATCGAGATATGACCGGATGGCCGGTTGTGAGGTAGTCACGCCGGTTTCGGTGGATACGTAGAAGAACGCGGTCCTCTGGTGATCATTCAGGTGT
>NZ_JBXUOW010000128.1:0-4679 GCF_057196645.1 Micromonospora sp. ATLC16 | reverse complement strand
AGCAAGGTGCCGGCCATCACCTCGGCCCAGCTCTGGCCGGCTGGATCCTGCTCGTGCACGCCGCGCAGGTCACGGATCAGGTGCGCCCCGCACCAGGCGTGCTCGGCATCGCGCTGGTCGCGTCGGGGGGCTTCCCCCATTTCGGTGGATCGCTGTCGTTTCCACGCTGCTCGCCGGGGCCCTCTTGGCTGCCGTTATTGGCGCTGATCTCAATGGGCCAGGACAGAAAGTAGTTCCTCCTAGCGCTACGTCAGTGCCAAGCTTCGACGCTCGGTTGTGTGACGCCGAATTTGTCCGTTGCGCGACAGCCCTGACCGGCTCGAAAAGGGCTGTTGAATATGCGGTTATATCGGCGGGCTCCCAGGTTGAAGGGCTCGTTTTGGTTGAATTGGGAGGGCCGGGTGTCGACCTATTTATGAGAAGTGGAGCGGACACACTCGGCTTGCCGTCGGAGATCATGAAGCATGATGTGCTGCTGCTCCGAGAGCCGTGGACTGCCGAGCCCCCGGGGGGTGACTGCCAACAGAGCCTCGTCGGTTTTGTCGGAGGGCTCGCGGCGGGAATGGTCGGCGAGTTCGCCCCTCCTGCTCTTGAAGACTGCTCGTACAGGATGTGGACTAAGGACGAATACAAGGCATCCTTGGCCGCAGTTCTTGAAGTCGAAAAGAAGGAGCTAGTCGGCATCGTTGGTCAGTCCTTCGGGGCGTTGCCTGCCGTTGCCGCATTCGATCTGTCGCCTGCCGCGTGGTTAATACTGCACGGTCCTATCGCCCCTCCCAACACGTCCGGCGCTACGGTCATGGACGATCGCTTGCAAGTTCTGAAGGCAGCTCTGGACTCCAGTTTCGCATCCGAATGTAAGCGGGCGCGCCTAGATTGCTCTAAGCGGGGTTCGGACATTGTTCAGTCCGCGATCGCCAAGGCGATGCCTCGGCAGGTTGAGGGCAGGGCCGAGCGAGTGCAGAATGGAGACGTGGGGCTTGCGGTGGTAGCTGCAGCGTATGATCTGGAGGCGAATGGGCGCTGGTTATGGCCCACTCTTGGGAGATTCCCCGGCATCGCCGAGCATGACTGGAACACAATCGGCCGTTTGGCTGACCAATTAGTGCAAAGGTTTGATTCCAATGAAATTTCACCCAAGCTAGGAGCCTACGTCGCTGGCATATGCTCCAGTTACACGGGATGGTCCGGCAGACGAAATGCCGACCGCGCCTCCGTGGGCGCATTTTTCAATGCGTTAGCAAGTCAGTGTGACGGAAAGCCGACAGTCAATGCACAATGGCGGTCAGGTTCCAAAATCGGAGGACCGGTTTGCATACTCGCAAATAACGAAGACACGGTCGTAAGTCCTCGCTGGGCGAGCGATTGGAAGGCGGTATTCCCGCGCGCCTCTCTGGGGGATTACAAGTACAGGGGGCACATTGCGCTAACCCAGGCTTTCGCGCTGACCGGGAATGCAAGTAGGTGTGGAGACGGCTTCAGGTCGGAATTCGAGAGGAAGACTTAGGGTGGACAACGCGACGCGGCTGGGGGCATTTATCGCCACCATCGGTGGGCTTGCACTACTGGGATTCGGCCTGAATGAAGGGCTGAAGGAAGCATTCATAGTGCTGGCTATTCTTGCGCTGCTGGCTGGACTCGTTATTATGCATGCTGGCCTTTCGGTGGGCGGTGACGCCGATCAGAGGTGAGCCCGGCTATCGCGTTTGCGGTTAATACTCCAGCCGGGGATCGTGATCACGGCTCGACAAGGGCTTGTCGGGTGTAGTGGTTGGTCATGGCTCCGGCTTGGTGGCGGCGCCGGCGGATTGACCAGAGTAGCGGGTGGCAGTGGCGGCGGGCGGGTTCGATGATCGGTGTGGAACAGGGGGTGTAGCTCGTTGATGGTCAGAGGGATCAGCCCGACCGGCTGGTAGCGGTTGCGGTGGCCGGCGGTCGCGGCGGCGAGGAACGCGTGGCGAGGATCGCCAGGGTGCTCCAGCGGTGCCAGGAGGTCCAGCGGCGGTGTTGGTGCGGGTCGAGGCCGAGGCCGGTCTTCGCGGCCTGGAATGATTCCTCGATCTTCCAGCGGCGGCCGGCGACCGCGACGAGAGTGCCGAGCGCAACGACCTGCGGTGACCAGCAGCGGTAGAAGGCCAGCCCACCAGTGCGGTGGCTGCGGCGCATCAGCAGCCAGTGGTGCCCGCCGTAAGCGTCGGTGGGGTGGGGCAGGGCGATGAAGGCCCAGTCGTAGTAGCGGTGGCCTTTCGCGCCCCGGCCGGCAGACATTCGCTGCCAGGCGGTGGCGGGAAGTCCGGCGGCGAGGAAGTCGACGCGGTAGACGCCGAGACCGATGATCACCCAGGATCATTTTGTTAGGAACTCCAAGAAGAGCCATCTGCTGGTTGTCGCGTCCTCAAGCCTGTCCGCCGCAAGGCGCCGGACGTGACGTTCGGACACGCCGGCGGCCACAGCCAGCTCCGCCAGGCTGGCCTGGGGACGTTCGGCCCGCAGCCGGGCTACAACGTCTGCCGTCCGCTCGGCGCGTCCCGTCATCCGCTTGCGTTGCCCGTTTCGCCGGAGGGGCACCGACACCTGGCTTGTCGCTGGACCGTCGGCGGCCCCAACCAGCTGCGCCTCGTTCGCCCCGGTCACGACTTTCAACGGAAGCGACTTCGGTGGTGGCGCAGACGCAGCGTCAGAGGCAGGCGGCCCGGCGGTGTCTGGAGCTCGATGGTCGTTGCCCGAGGCCGGTTGCGCTCTGGTCAGCATCTATACAACCAGCAGCAACGCCACCGCCGGCGCCGCTGGGCAGTGGCGCACCGGTGATCCCCACATCCTGGTCGTCGCCGACGCCGGCTACGACACGCCCCGATTGGCATACCTGCTGCGCGACCTGCCGGTGCAGGTGCTGGGCCGGATGCGCTCCGATCGAGTGCTGCGCCGCGCGGCCCCGCCCCGACGGCCGGGCACGAACGGTCGACCACCTCGCCATGGCGGCGAGTTCATCTTCGGTGACCCCGCGAGCTGGGCACGCCCGAGGTGACCACGGTGACCGACACCCGCCTCTACGGCGCTGCCACCGCCCGCAGCTGGGACCGGCTGCATCCCCGGCTGACGCACCGCAACGCCTGGATCGACCAGACCGGCGACCTCCCGCTCATCGAAGGCACCGTGATCCGGCTGGAGGTGAATCACCTGCCCAGCGGCGCGATCCCGAAGCCGGTGTGGCTGTGGTGGTCCGAGACGGATGCCACACCCGCCGACGTCGATCGGCTCTGGCAGGCGTTCCTGCGCCGCTTCGACATTGAGCACACCTTCCGGCTGCTCAAGCAGACCCTCGGCTGGACCTGCCCGAAGATCCGCACCCCACAAGCCGCCGACCGGTGGACCTGGCTCATTCTGGCCGTCTACGCGCAGCTGCGCCTGGCACGCGGCCTCACCGGTGACCTGCGCCGCCCCTGGGAGAAACCAACACCGCCCGAACGCCTCTCACCCGCCCGCGTCCGCCGAGGGTTCCGGCACCTCCGCGCGAAGACCGCCTGCCTGGCCAGCGCGCCGAAACCCTCCCGACCAGGCCCAGGGCGACCACCAGGCCGACCGAACAAGCAACCCGCTTAACGACACGACGTGCACATCAGCGCGAACGCGAGGAAGAAACCGAAGACCTCGAGCAGTCCCCGCCCACGCCGCACAGGTTAAAAATCAAGCTAATAGACGTCTCGTAACCCTGGCGTCTGCCTGTTAAGGACGATGCGACAGTATGCCCGGGTGCAGGTGATCACGGCAGCCCGCCCGGAGTGGATCTTTCCGTGTGCCGGGGTTGCAGCCCGCCCAGTTCCGCACGCTGGTCCGGCTGGTCGCCGAGCGCGGCGGGGATGCCAGCGAGTCCACCAGGACACCACTGCAGCGGACAACGCCAGCTCCGTCAGTGCGGCAACGCGTCCGGATTCCGGCGTCCGAGCGACGGCATGGTCATGAAGATCGAGAAGGAGCTGGAACGGGTTGATCATTTCCGCATCGGCGAACCACACCGGCGGTTGGACGGGCGGGTCGGGCTCATCGGGCACCACCGGACCCTCGTGAGCTGGGCAGAGTCAGCTGTAGCGGGTCACCGGCGATCGTGGCGTAGTGGTTCGCATGGTGGTACCTCCGGCCCACCTTGTGTTTGTGCAGCTTAATCGGCATCAGTTATCGACTGGTGCCGATTCTTTGTGATCTCGTGGTCACAGCCGTGGTCACGCAGCGCCCCACACTGCACTTCGGTAATCCGTGTTGAGACTTCGTCCGAAACGGCCTCTGGCCAGGGATCTTTCGACTGCGCCGCCTGTTCGGGTGCTGCCGGGGCGGAATGTGGGGCGCAAATCAGTGTGGTATCGGGGTGCCGGCTCGTACCGTCAGATGCTGCCCCGGCCGGTGTGCTGGCGTACTCGATTGGTTCGCGGAGGGGTAGCTGGCCGTGATGCGAGTCGCGCGGATCGAGGTGGGGCCGGGCCCGGATTCCGCCGATCGCTGGAACGATTCTCACCACATTGAGTACAGGGCTATTGCGTAGTCGGTTTTCGCCTGGTCATGGTCGGGTTGCTGGGGGTCACGGCGTCGATGAGGTCGTGTGGGCGGTGGTTGGCGCGTCGGGTGGCTGCGGCGATGTTGGTGGCACCGTTGGTGCGGTGGTAGCCGATCGAGGTGTTACGGAGTGT
>NZ_JBXUOW010000127.1:0-5127 GCF_057196645.1 Micromonospora sp. ATLC16 | reverse complement strand
GGCCGACGCCGACCGCGAGCAGGCCCGGACGCAGGCCGACGCCGACCGCGAGCGGGCCCGGCAGGCCGGTGAGCAGCAGGCCGCGCTCGCCGCCCGGGCCGACCGGTTGGGCGCGGAACTGGCCGGCGTGCGGGCAACGCTCAGCGCCGCCGAACGCCAGGTGAGCGAGCTGACGGTACGCCTGCACGCCACCGAGACCGACCGCGACGATGCTCGTGAGCGGGTGGCGCAGCTGGCCGCGAAGGTAGCCGACCTGGCCACCGCCCTCACCCGACCCACCCCGTAACCCCCCACCCCACCCCCCACCTGGCGCCGATCAAGCAGTTGTGGCACCCGAGGAAACGCTTCATCCGGACAAATCGACTGCCATAACTGCATGATCGGCGGGGCGCGGGGTGGCGGGGCGGGGTTGGGGGGGGTGTGGTTGGGGGGGGTGGATGGGGGAGGATGGCGTTATGGGCAAGACGCATGAGCGCATCGAGGGGCGGCTGCGGGAGTTCATCGAGGCACAGCCGATGTTCTTCACCGCGACCGCGCCGCTGGCCGGCGACGGCACCGTCAACCTCTCCCCGAAGGGCCTGCGTGGCTGCTTCGCGGTGCTCGACGAGCAGACGGTGGCCTATCTGGACTTCGCCGGCAGCAACGCCGAGACCATCGCCCACCTGCGGGAGAACGGCCGGATCACGCTGATGTGGTGCGCCTTCGCCGGCCCGCCCAACATCGTGCGGGTACACGGCCGGGGTGAGCCGGTGTTCCGTGACGATCCCCGCTTCCCCGACCTGCTGACGCACTTCCCGGACATCGACACCACCATGCACGGCCTGCGGGCGATCATCCTGGTGCACGCCCGGCTGATCCGCGACACCTGCGGCTACGCGGTGCCGCTGATGACCTACGACAGCGACCGGGACCTGCACGCCCGCCGTTTCGCCCGGGAGGACGACACGTCGTTGGACGCCCACTTCGCCGGCAAGGACGACATCGCCACCAGCATCGACGGCCTGCCGGGGCTACCGTTGCCGCTGCCGCCGACACCGCGGACCGGCTGACGGGCCGCGCACACCGCGTCACACCAACGGGTGCCCGCCCGGCGCGTCGAACCACCGCGGCGACGGACGACGACCTGGGACGGTTACCATTCCCGCTGGCGGTGACGGTCCGCCGAGACGACCCGGCCGGGACGACCCCGCCGGGCGCACGTCATGGCCGGCTACCCTGGACTACGCACCCGGGTGTACGGGGTAGTCGAGGCGCGGGCAGCGGGAATGGCCCGACGGAGACGGACCGTTACACCGATAGGACCTGCACCACCGAAGAGGGGAAGTCGATCATGGGCGAGCGTATGCTGCGCGGAAGCCGACTGGGCGCGGTCAGCTACGAATCCGACCGCAACACGGAGCTCGCGCCGCGGCAGACCCGCGAGTACCTGTGCGCCAAGGGGCACCAGTTCGAGGTGCCGTTCGCCGTCGACGCCGAGGTGCCGACCACCTGGGAGTGCAAGTTCGACGGCAGCGTGGCCCGACTGGTCGACGGCAGCGAGCCGGAGCAGAAGAAGGCCAAGCCGCCCCGCACCCACTGGGACATGCTGCTGGAACGGCGTTCCATCGCCGAGCTGGAGGACATCCTGGCCGAGCGGCTGCAGGAGGTCCGCACCCGTCGCGGTCGCGCCTGACCCGTCACGACAACGGCGCCCCCGGAACTCCCGGGGGCGCCGTTTCGCGTACGTCAGCGCGGCTCCACGATCTCACCCTCGATGGCCTCGCCCGACACCGCCGGAGACGGTGGCGGCGGTGGCTGCGGCTGCGGTGGCGGCGCCTGCCCCGGCTGCTGCGGCCCACCCCGGTACACCCGCACCCGGCGGGGACCGAACAGGTCACCGGCGGTCATCGACGACACCCGGCGCTCGGCGGCCCGCTGCACCCCACCCCGGGTCAGCCGCCGCACCGGCGGCACCAGCAGCAACAACCCCACCAGGCCACTGACCAGACCCGGAGTCGCCAACAGCAGCGCGCCGAGCAGCCCCACCAGCCCGTCGGTCACCTGCCGACCGGGGGGCCGACCCGACCGCGCCGCATCCCGGAACCCCCGCCACGCCCGCACACCCTCCCGGCGCAGCAACACCAGACCCAGCAGCGAGGCCGCGAACACCAGCAGCGTCGCCGCACCGAACCCGATCGTCCGACCGACCACCACGAAAACGGCGATCTCCACGGCCACGGACACCACCAGAGCCAACGGTACGAACCTCAGTGCTCGGCGCATATCACCCCAACCGCCTCACGGCGCCTCGTCGTGTCGGCCCCGCCCCGGCGGCACAGCCGTCCCATTCGTCCAGCATGACACGCCGCCCGCGCAGAGCGGGTCCGAGGAGGCTCGCCGGTAGCGGGCCGAGCCGCGGTCAGGGCCACCGCGCCTGTCCGGCCGTGGCCGCGTGCAGCCCACGCCGCACCGCCGTACGCCGGTCGCGCACCGCCCAGCCGGTGATCCGCCACAACGCCTCCACGACGATCAACGGGCTCATCTTGCTCGCCCCGCGTTCCCGCTCGGCGAACGTGATCGGCACCTCCACGATCCGCGCACCCGCGCGGTGGGCCAGCCGGGACAACTCCACCTGGAACGAGTAGCCCTGCGAACACACCGAATCCAGATCCAGCGCATTCAGCACACCGGCCCGGTAGACCCGGTAGCCGCCGGTGGCATCGGCCACCGGCATACCCAACGCCAGGCGCGCGTACAGATTGCCGCACCGCGACAGCAGCAGCCGCCGCAGCGGCCAGTTCACCACCCGGGCGCCCCGCGTCCACCGCGACCCGATCACCACGTCGGCGTCGCGGGCCGCAGCCAGCAACGCCGGCAGATCCTCCGGGGCGTGTGAACCGTCGGCGTCCATCTCCACCACCGCGTCGAAGCCACGCCCCCGCGCCCACGCGAACCCCGCCAGGTACGCCGCCCCGAGCCCCTGCTTGCCCTCCCGGTGCAGCACGTGCACCCGCCGGTCGGCGCGGGCCAGGCCCTCGGCGATGTCGCCCGTGCCGTCGGGACTGTTGTCGTCGGCGACGAGAATCTCCACCTGCGGCGCGGCAACCCGGACCCGCCGCACGATCCCGGTGACGTTGTCGGCCTCGTTGTAGGTGGGGATGACCACCAGCACCCGACCCACGCCGGGCACCCCGGTCATCACCGGACGGATGTCGGTTCCGTGTACCACCGCTGCCCCCTTCACCCCGGGTGGGCGGCCCCCGGCACGGATCGGCCGTCCCGCCGACGCCGCAGCACCGCCGCGCCGGCCAACGCGGCCACGGCCAGCCCGGCCAGTACCGCCTCCGGCAGCACCCCGACCCGGGTGGCCAGGGTGCGTCCCTCGGTCAGCCGCAGCTGCCGCACCACGACCGCGCGGGTGTTGAACCCGGTGGCGTCGCTTACCCGCCCGTCCGGGGCAACGAACCCGGACACACCGACCGTGGAGGCCATCAACGCCGCACGGCCGTGCTCGACGGCCCGCAACCGCACCATGGCCAACTGCTGACGCGCCTCGGACTCGTCGAAGGTGGCGTTGTTGGTCTGCACCACCAGCAGCTGCGCCCCACCGACGACGGTGTCCCGGACCAGCCCGTCGTAGGCCACCTCGAAGCAGATCACGTCGCCGAGCACCGCCGGCCCGCTGTCGACCACCCCCGCCTCGCCGCCGGCCACGAAGTCGGCCCGGATCCGGTCGACCTGGTCGCTGACCATCCGGGCGATCCGGCGCAGCGGCACGTACTCGGCGAACGGCACCGGGTGCCGCTTGATGTACAGCTGCTCCAGGTCCGGGCCGCTACCCGGACGCCACAGCAGTCCCGCATTGCGCACCTGTCCCCGCTCCGGCCCGAACAGCACGGCACCGACCAGGATCGGCACCCCGACGGCATCCGCGGCGGCGGAGATCCGCGCCCCGGCCGACGCGTTGCGCAACGGGTCGATGTCGCTGGAGTTCTCCGGCCACACCACCAGATCCGGTCGGGGCCGGGTGCCGGCGGTGACCTCACCGGCCAAGGCGATGGTGGCATCGACGTGGTTGTCGAGCACCGCCTGCCGCTGGGCGTTGAAATCCAACCCGAGTCGCGGCACGTTGCCCTGCACGATCGCCACCGTCACGCCCGCCGCCTCACGGGTGGTGGCCACCGGAACCAGCAGCCCACCGGCGACCAGCAGCACCGCCGCGGCGCATCCGGCCACGGGCCCTCGCCACCGGGCGCCGGCGGCGCCGCGGCGGGCCTGTGCCGTCCACCACGCCCCGGCGACCAGCAGCCCACCGGCCAGCGCCACCGCGAACGTCACCAGCGGCGCACCGCCGAGCGCGGCCAGCCGCAGCAGCGGCGAGTCGTCCTGACCGAACGCCAGCCGCCCCCACGGGAACCCGCCGAAAGGCGTCCGGTCACGCAGCGCCTCCTGCCCCACCCACAGCACGCCAGTCAGTGCCGGCCACGCCGCCGGGAACCGGTCGGCCAGCGGCGACACCCACGCCGTGGCCAACCCCACCACCGCCAGATAGCCGGCCTGCAACAACGACAGCAACACCCACGGCAGGTAGCCGGTGTGCAGGTTCGTCCAGGCCAGCAACGGCGCGAACAGGGTCAGACCGGTCAGGAAGCCCAGACCGGCGCCGGCCCGCAGCCGTCGCCGGTGGGTCGCCGCGGCCAGCAGCGCCACCCCGACCGGCGCCAACGGCCACCACCCGTACGGGGGGAAGGCCGCCAGCAACGCCAGACCCGCCGCCACCGCCATGGCGACGGCCACCGGCAGGCGCACCGGACCGGCCGCCACCGGGTCGGCGGGCGGCGGGTCGGACCCGGCGGTGCGGTCCACGGTCGTCACGGGCTGGTCGGGCGCGATCACGCGCCGAAGGCTACCCGCCCGCCATGATCGTCCGTCGACGACCTGGCACCGCCCCGGTGGGAGGTGTCCGCCAGCGGCGGTGGGCCGGCAGCGCCGCGTCGCCGGTGTCATCCCCCACCAGATCCGCGTCGATCATCCCGGCGACTGCGGCACGGATCACCAGATACGAAGTCGGGGGGGGGGGGGGGGGGGGGGGGGGGGGGGGGGCGGCGGCGCGCCCGCGCCGCCCCGCGCCCCCGCCCCGCCCCGCAG
>NZ_JBXUOW010000126.1:0-5962 GCF_057196645.1 Micromonospora sp. ATLC16 | reverse complement strand
ACCGGGGTTCCAGCCCTTGCCGCCGACCCAGTTGTTGGTGCTCCTGCTCCACGAGCTGGAGTAGCGGCCGTTCTCACGCAACACCATGCAGGCGTCGCCGCTGTCCTTCCAGAACGAGAAGAAAAACCCGTTGTGGGTGCCTTCCGTGCTCGAGCAGACCTGCCGGTCAGCCTCGGCCTGGGCGGGGCTGGCCGAGATCGCGACAGTGCCGGTCGTGGCCAGCACCGCGGCACAGGCGGCGGCAGCCAGCATCCTGATGCGGCCGCGTCGGCGGCTCTTTCGGTGGGTGATAGTTTCGTTCATGGTGGTGTGCTTCTCCTTGCGAGAGGCGGCGTGACGTAATCGGCGGGGTGCGTGTGGTAAAGGGACGGTCACCACGCGTCGATGCCGCGCCATGGTTGTACGAATTGCCGGACTGTCGGTTGTATAGGTGCCCCACTGCTACTTTGCGTCGCCACTGACCCCCAAACTGAAGACGTAAGCCGGCGTCTATATTCGATATCGTTATCCAACGATCGACATCAGTCAAGGAATGCCGTCCGACCGGCTCCTCCGACCAACCAGGTGGATGCCACCACCTGGTACGTGCGGGCGGCGTGGCGGCAGGAGCACACGGCTCAGCCGGCCGAGCGTTCCCAGTCGATGGTGGGCAGGCCGGCGTCGGCGAGCGCCTTGTTGGCGGCGCTGAACGGGCGGCTGCCGAGGAAGCCGCGTGGGTTCATCGGGCTGGGGTGACCGGCCTCCAGGACCACGTGCTGCGGATTGCCGACCAGGGCCGCCTTCTTCCGGGCATACCCGCCCCAGAGCAGGAACACCACCCGCGACTCCAGCGCGTCGAGTGCCCGGATGGTCGCGTCGGTGAACTCCTCCCAGCCCCGGTTGGCATGTGACCCGGGGGTGCCCTGGCGCACGGTCAGCACCGAGTTGAGCAACAGCACGCCCTGCGCCGCCCAGCCGTCGAGGTTGCCGCTGCGCGGCTTCGGCACGCCCAGATCCTCGCCCAGTTCCTTGAAGACGTTGCGCAACGACGGCGGCACCGCCACCCCCTCACGCACGCTGAAGCTCAACCCGTGCGCCTGGCCGGCCCGGTGGTAGGGATCCTGCCCGAGGATCAGCACCCGGCAGGCCGACGGGGCACACAGCCGGTAGGCCGCGAAGAGGTCCACCACCGGCGGGAAGACCGTGGCGGTGGCGTACTCCCGGGCGACGAACTCGCTCAACGCGGCCGTGCGGGCCGGGTCGACATGCGGAGCCAGCACCGCCCGCCACTCGTCGGGTAGCAGCGCCAGCAGGTCGAGCGCGGGGGTGTCGTCGGGCATCGGCAGCCTCTCACCGGTGGGAACGTCTGCGGGCACTGTAGGTATCGGGTACGACGGCGCTCAGCCCAGGGCGGAGAGGCGCTCGGCCCAGTCGCCACCGACCGGCTCCAGCTCAGCCGTCCGGGTGTCGTCGTCCTGGCGGTGCAGGCGGACCCGTAGATGAGCGTCGGCCAGTTGCTCGACAAGTCCTTCGCCCCACTCCACCACGGTCACCGAGTCGTCGACCGAAGCGTCCAGGTCGAGGTCGTCGATCTCGGCCCGGGGATCGCTCGCGTCACCCAACCGGTACGCGTCGGCGTGCACCAGCGACACGCCTCGTCCGCTCGTCGGGTCCGGTCGGTGCACCCGGGCGATCACGAACGTCGGGGAGGTGATGTCGCCGAGCACCTCCAGACCGGCGCCGATTCCCCGGGTCAGCGCGGTCTTGCCGGCACCCAGCGGGCCGGTGAGCAGCACCAGATCACCGGCGCGCAGCAACCCGGCCAGCCGACGCCCGAAGGTGTGGGTGTCCGCGACCGTCGGCAGTACGACCTCGGTCACGAGTCGTCCCGTCCACAGGTGCCGAGGAACCGGAGCAACGCGGCGTTCACCTCGTCGGCGTGCTCCAGCATCACCACGTGACCGCTGTCGGGAATCCTGACGAACTCGGCGTGCGGCAGCCGCCGGACGATCTCCTCCGAGTGGGTCAGCGGTGTGATCATGTCCTTGTCTCCGACGATCACCAACACCGGCGTGCCCGCCAGCGCGGCCAGTGCCGGGAACCGGGAGTGGGTCGCCAGGGTACGCAGGTAGCGGGTCACCGTGTCGGCGGAGGTACGGGAGTTCATCTGCTCCACGTACGACACCAGTGCCGGGCTCGGCGCTCGGGTGCCGAAGCCGTATTTGCGGGTCAGCAACCAGGCCACGTTCGTCGTCGAGCGACGTGCCCGGTCGATGACCGGCCCGCCGTAGCGGGTGACGTTGCCCGCCATGTAGAGCACCGGCGCACCGACCCGGCCCAGCAGGGCGGGCGCGACCAGCTTCGTCTCCGCCAGCAGCCCGCCCGAGGTGGCCATCAGCACGGTCCCCACCACCCGGTCGCCGAACATCTCCGGATACAGCTCGGCCAGCGCCATGATGGTCATGCCACCCATCGAGTGACCGACGAGCACCAGTGGCCCCTCGGGGGCCGCCTCGTCGATCACCCGGCGCAACGTACGGCCCAGCGCCGTCAGGTCGTATTCGCCGCTCTCCAGTCGCCCCGACCGGCCGTGCCCCGGCTGGTCGTACGCGACGATCCGGTGCTCACCCTGCTCGGCGAGCAGTTTGCGCTGGAAGTGGAAGGTGCCCATATCCAGGCAGAAGCCGTGCACCAGCAGCACGGTCGGGTTGCCGTCGACCGGCCGGGTCGGCTCGACCACCTCGACGTGGATGTCGGTGCCGTCGGGCATCTCCAGCCGGTACGCCTCGTCGTACCGCTGATCGCCGAAGACCTCCTCGGCGCACGGGTCGGCGGGGTCCGCCTTCAGTCGGCGGACCAGGGCGCGTTCCGTGGCGACCCCGGCGGCCAGCCCGGCGGCGGCCACCCCCAGCGCCGCACCGACCAGACCGGCGGCCTTCCCGGCGGTGGTCCGTGGCCGCGGGATGTGCCAACCGGTCATGCCCGGTCGCCGTCGTAGACGCGCGGGACCCGGGTGCTGCCGAACCGGGTGACGATCTCGTAGTTGATGGTGCCGACGGCGTCGGCCCAGTCGTCGGCGGTGGGCTCGCCCTCGGACCCGCTGCCGAAGAGGGTCGCCACGTCGCCGGCGGCCACCGGGTCGTCGCCGCAGTCGAGCACGAACTGGTCCATGCAGACCCGACCGGAGATGGTCCGGCGGACTCCGCCGAGCTGCACCGGTCCGCAGTTCGAGGCGTGCCGGGGCACCCCGTCGGCGTAGCCGAGCGGCACCACGGCGAGGTTGGCCTCGCGTTCGGTCGTGTAGGTGTGGCCGTAGGAGACGCCCACGCCGGCCGGCACCCGCTTGGTCACCATCACCCGGGCACGGGCCGTCATCGCCGGACGCAGCCCGTACGTCTCGCCCGCCACCGGGGAGAGGCCGTAGACGGCCAGCCCCGGACGGACCAGGTCGAAGTGGGTGTCCGGCCGGGTCAGCGTGGCCGCCGAGTTGGCCAGGTGCCGGTAACGCGGTCGGAGCCCGGCCCGCTCGACCATGGCCAGCCCCTCGTGGAAGACCGCCACCTGCCGGTCCGTGGTCGGGTGACCGGGCAGGTCCGCGTAGACGAAGTGGCTCCACACACCCACCACCTCGATCAGCCCGTCGGCCTGTGCCTTGGCGGCGGCGTCGAGCAGAGCCGGCCAGTCGGCGACCGTCGCGCCACCCCGGGCCAGCCCGGTGTCGATCTTCAGGTGCAGTCGGGCGGGCCGCCCGGCCGTGCGGCTCGCCGCCAGCATCTCGTCGAACTGCGGCAGGCTGGCCACTCCCAGGTCGATGCCGGCGGTCACGCCGGTGTGCAGCGGTAGCCCCGGGGCGAGCAGCCAGGCCAGCACCGGGGCGTCGATGCCGGCCGCGCGCAGCGTCAACGCCTCGTCCAGGGTGCAGACGCCGAGCCAGTCCGCCCCCGCGTCGAGCGCGGCTCGGGCCGCCGGGATCATGCCGTGGCCGTAGCCGTCGCCCTTCACCACCGCCATCAGTTCCGCGCTGGTGCCGGCGCGCAGCCGGTCCACGTTCTCCCGAATCGCGTCTAGGTCCACACGTACCTCGGCCTGCCACATGCCCCCACCCTACTTTCCGGGCTGATCACCCTGGCAGGTAGTCAGGGCAGACGGGCCAGCACGGGACGCAGCGCGACGGCGACGTCGGGCGCGGTCACCGGGCCGCCCCGGGCCGCCTGCCGACCGGCCAGCCCGTGCAGGTACGCCGCCGCGGCGGCGGCCCGCTCGGCCGGCAGCCCGGCCGCGAGCAACGAACCGAGCAGTCCGGCCAGCACGTCGCCGGTGCCACCGGTGGCCAGCGCGGGGGTGCCGGTCGGATTGACGTACGCCCGTCCGTCCGGCGTGCCGACCACCGTACGATCTCCCTTGAGCAGCACCACCGCGTTCATCCAGGCGGCCAGTCGAAGCGTGGCGGCGACCCGGTCGGCGCCCGGTTCCTCCCCGCAGAGCCGGGTGAACTCCCGATCGTGCGGGGTGACCACGATCGGCGCGTCCCGTCGGCGCAGCTGGTCGGCGAGGGAGCCGTCGACCAGCAGGGTCAAGGCGTCGGCGTCCAGCACCACCGGCACCGGGGCGGCGAGCACGGTCCGCAGCTCGGTCGCCGCCCGCTCGTCGGTGCCCAAACCCGACCCACACACCCACGCCTGTACCCGGCCGGCGTCGGACACCCGGCCGGTGGCGATCACCGAGGGATGCTGGCGGACCACCTCGTCCCGGGCACCCCCGGCGTAACGGACCAGGCCGGTCGGACCGGCCAGCGCGCCGCCGACGGAGAGCACCGCCGCACCCGGGTACGTCGCGGAGCCGGTGGCCACGCCGACCACCCCTCGGGTGTACTTCTCCGAGCCGGGGCCGAGCCTCGGGTACCAGTCGGCCACGTCCGACCACTCCACGAGGTGCAGCGCGGGGCTGCCGCGCAGCCACGGCGCCAACCCGATGTCGACCAGTTCCACCTCGCCGGCCAACGCGGCGGCGGGGCCGACCGCCAGGGCCGGCTTCAACGCGCCGAACGCCACCGTCACGTCGGCGCGCACCGCGTTCGGACTGCCGGACGGCGTCAGCGGCACCGCCCCGGTGTCCACCGCGACACCACTGGGCACGTCCACCGCCACCACCGTCGCCCGCTCGCCGTCACGTCCCCGGTGCCGCAGCAGACTCGCCGCCAACTGCTCGGCGGTCTCCCGCAGGCCACCACGGCCGCCGATGCCGACGATCCCGTCGAGCACCACGTCGACCACGGCCGGCGGTCGCGACACGACCCGCCCTCCGGCGGCACGCAGCGCGGCCAGCCCTTCGGCGTGCACCCGATCCGGGGTGAGCAGCAACGCCGACACGGCGGCGCCGCGCCGGGCCAACCGGGCACCCGCGTACAGGGTGTCGCCGCCGTTGTCGCCGGAGCCGACGAGCAGCAGCACCGGCGCGGCGTACACCCCGTCCCGCTCGGCGAGCAGCAACGCGCAGCGGCGGGCCAGCCCGGCGGCGGCGCGTTGCATCAGTGTGCCGGGCGGCACCGTGGCCATCAGGGCGGACTCCGCCGCGCGTACGTCCGCGACCCGCCAGACCGGTCTCATGCCACACCCCGTTTCCCGATCACCCGGCCAACCCTACCGGCGCGGCGGCGGCAAGATAGCCGTCGGCGACGCGTCCGGCAACGCCTGTGGACAAACCGAAGGTGGCGCCACCACCGGCTGTCCACAGGGCACCGCCACCGGTCCCACCACCGCCTAGCGTCTGCGTCGTGCTGACGCCAGACGGGAGGGACGATGGCCGAGGAGAAGCTGGCCGTACGGCCGGAACTGCTGCACCGGGTCGGTCGGTCGCTGGGTGACACCGGCTACCGGCTGGCGCACGGGACGGCCGGCGGGCGCGGGCTGGTCGCACCGGCCCGGGGCGAATGGTCGACGGCGCGGGCGCTCGCCGGCCTGGCGGCGGCCGTGCACGCCTGGTC
>NZ_JBXUOW010000125.1:0-6042 GCF_057196645.1 Micromonospora sp. ATLC16 | reverse complement strand
GGGCCGGGGTGCTGACGGGCGGCCGGGGAGCCGGTGCGGTCGCCCGCGCGTCGGGGCGACGGGCCGGCGGGTGGGCGCCCGGAGTGCCGACGATGCTCAGTCGTGGCGTCGGCACCACGGGGTTGACCGGCGGTGCCGCCGGCTCGACCGAGGGCACCGCGGTCACGGTGGACGTCGGCGAACCGGTGGGCGGCGGCGGGACCACCACCGGACCGATGGAGGGCGTCGGGATGAACGGCGTACTGCCGTCCGGCACTGCGGTGTTGCCGACCGTCGCGGAGCCGGTGCTGATCGCGGCGAGGACCGGCATCGAGGCCGTGCCGGCGAGCAGCGCCACCGTCAGCAGATAGCCCCGGGTGGCTCCCGCGGTACGCACGGCCCGGTGCGCACCCACCAAGGGACGGTAGGCGGACGCCCGGTGCCGGCCGAGGATCGGCGTCCCGGGGCCTTCACCTGGTTCCGACACCACGCACTCCTCGTCGTCGCCCCTGGTCAGGGCCGCCCGATGGGTTCCCCGGCGAGCCGCCGAAGCTGACTGCGGCCCGCGCGATCAGCCTGGGGCAGTGACTTTGAGTCAGCCAACCCCTACCGCGTGTCGACATGCGCATCTTGACCGAATGGTGAAGAACGATCACCGGAACGGCCGTGCGTCGTTCGACCGGACACGCCGGCGCTTCGGGTAACGAAGCGGGGCCGTCGCCGGATGCGGGGCGGGCGGGGTGTGGAACGCCTCACCTCTGATGCGAGACTGATGACACGGCGGCAGCGCAGCCGCGACCTCCGCGCACCCACGCGGTAGGCGCGACTGGGCACCGACGCTCCCGAACCGGGTTCGGCCAGAATCCGGCTCATGCCGCGCGGCAGCCCCTACCGGGGTCAGGCGTGGCCGCCAGGAACCATCCCGGCACCAGCCGGGACGGGCGCACGAGTCGCGCGGCCGGGTGACCCCCGGTGCCGACGCAGACACGACAGGGAGGAACGGATGGCAAAGGGCGACCCCGGGGCCCCGGCCCGCGGCCGGCGAGCCGCACCCCGATCCAGGAAGGCCACCACCGGCGATCCGGAGCTGGTGCAGTTGCTCACGCCCTCGGGCGAGCGGATCGAGAGCGTCACCGGCCCGGACGGCACCGAGTACCGCGTCGACTTCACCGACGAGGAGTACCGCGGCCTCTACCGCGATCTGGTGCTCGTCCGGAAGCTGGACGCCGAGGCGACGGCCCTGCAACGGCAGGGTGAACTGGGCATCTGGGCGAGCCTGCTCGGCCAGGAGGCGGCGCAGGTCGGTTCCGGCCGGGCCCTGCGTACGCAGGACATGGCGTTCCCCACCTACCGCGAGCACGGCGTGCTCTACTGCCGTGGCATCGACCCGATCATGCCGCTGGGCCTGTTCCGCGGGGTCGACCAGGGTGGCTGGAACCCGAACGAGTTCAAGTTCAACATGTACACGATCGTGATCGGGGCGCAGACCCTGCATGCCACCGGCTACGCCATGGGCGTCGCGATGGACGGCAAGACCGGCACCGACGACGGCGAGGCGGTGATCGCCTACTTCGGCGACGGCGCCACCAGCCAGGGTGACGTGAACGAGGCGTTCGTCTGGGCCGGCGTGTTCAACTCCCCCCTGGTGTTCTTCTGCCAGAACAACCAGTACGCCATCTCCGAGCCGCTGGAGCGGCAGACCCGCATCCCCCTCTACCGGCGGGCCGCCGGCTTCGGGTTCCCCGGCATCCGGGTCGACGGCAACGACGTGCTGGCCACCTACGCGGTGACGCGGCACGCACTGGACAACGCCCGGCACGGGCAGGGCCCGAGCCTGATCGAGGCGTACACCTACCGAATGGGCGCGCACACCACCTCCGACGACCCCACCCGCTACCGGATCGCCAGCGAGGTCGAGGCGTGGCAGGCCAAGGACCCGATCGCCCGGATGAAGGCGTTCCTGGAGCGGGAGAAGATCGCCGAAGCCGGTTTCTTCACCGAGGTCGACGAGCAGGCACGCCGGGAGGCGGTGGACCTTCGCGAGCGGGTGCTCGCCATGCCGAACCCGGAACCGGACACCATGTTCGACCACGTCTACCCCAACGGGTCGCCGCTGCTCGACGAGCAGCGCGCGCAGTTCAGCCGGTACCTGGAGTCGTTCGAGAGGAGCGCGCACTGATGGCCATGGAGACGCTCACCCTCGGCAAGGCCCTCAACGCCGGCCTGCGCAAGGCACTGGAGAACGACCCGAAGGTCGTCATCATGGGCGAGGACGTCGGCAAGCTCGGCGGCGTCTTCCGAATCACCGACGCATTGCAGAAGGACTTCGGCGACCAGCGGGTGATCGACACCCCGCTCGCCGAGTCCGGCATCATCGGCACCGCCCTCGGCCTGGCCATCCGGGGCTACCGCCCGGTCTGCGAGATCCAGTTCGACGGTTTCGTCTACCCCGCGTACAACCAGATCGTGTCGCAGGTCGCGAAGATGCACTACCGCTCACGGGGCAAGCTGAACATCCCGATGGTGATCCGGATCCCGTTCGGCGGTGGCATCGGTGCGGTGGAGCACCACTCCGAGTCGCCCGAGGCGTACTTCGCGCACACCGCCGGGCTCAAGGTGGTCTCCTGCGCCAGCCCGCAGGACGCCTACGTGATGATCCAGCAGGCCATCGCCTCGGACGACCCGATCGTGTTCCTGGAGCCGAAGCGGCGTTACTGGGAGAAGGGGCAGGTCGAGCTGGACGCTCCGCTGTCCGAGGCGTACCCGCTGCACGCCTCCCGCATCGTGCGGGAGGGCACCGACGCCACTCTGCTCGCATACGGCCCGATGGTGCGTACCTGCCTCGACGCGGCGACCGCCGCCGCCGAGGACGGGCGGAACCTGGAGGTCGTCGACCTGCGTACGCTCTCCCCGCTGGATCTCGGCGCGGTGTACGAGTCGGTGCGGCGTACCGGCCGCGCGGTGGTGGTGCACGAGGCACCGTCCAACCTGGGCATGGGTGCGGAGGTCGCAGCCCGGATCACCGAGGAGTGCTTCTACTCGCTGGAGTCGCCGGTGCTACGGGTGGCCGGCTTCGACACCCCATACCCGGCGGCCCGGGTGGAGGAGGAGTACCTTCCCGACCTCGACCGGGTGCTCGACGCCGTCGACCGCGCCTTCGGCTGGTGAGCGGCATGTCACGGATCAAGGAATTCAACCTGCCCGACCTGGGTGAGGGCCTGACCGAGGGCGAGATCCTCGCCTGGCTGGTCAAGGTGGGCGACACGATCGAGCTGAACCAGCCGATCGTCGAGGTGGAGACGGCCAAGGCGGCGGTGGAGATTCCGGCGAAGTGGGCCGGCCAGGTCCAGGCCATCTTCCACCCGGAGGGCTCCACGG
Organism: Micromonospora sp. ATLC16; assembly: GCF_057196645.1. NCBI lineage: Bacteria > Bacillati > Actinomycetota > Actinomycetes > Micromonosporales > Micromonosporaceae > Micromonospora > Micromonospora sp. ATLC16. The sequence goes on along the minus strand of NZ_JBXUOW010000125.1, from coordinate 2,685 downwards.
TCGACGTCGGCACCCCCATCATCGCGATCGACACCGACCCGAGCGCCGGTCCCGTGGAGCAGTCCACCACCGGTGCGCCCACCACGCACCTGCCCACCCCGTCGGCGGCGTCGTTGGCCGCCGTCGAGGTCGCGCCGACCGAGGGTGCGGTCGAGCCGGGCCTGATCGGCGGTCCCGCCCCGGGTGGCCGTACCGCCGTTCTCGTCGGGTACGGTCCGCGCACCACGGCGGCGAAGCGCCGCCCCCGCAAGGACACCACCCCGGCCGCGTCCGCACCGGCGGCACCGGTGCAGGTCGGCCCGGCACGGGTCGCTCCGGCTCCGGTCCAGCCCACGCCCGTGCCGATGGTCAACGGCAACGGTCGGAGCAGCGGACCGGTGCTGGCCAAGCCGCCGGTCCGCAAGCTCGCCAAGGACCTGGGGGTCGACCTGGGCACGCTGACCGGGTCCGGTCCGTCGGGCTCGATCACCCGGGAGGACGTACAGCGGGCGGCGACCCCCGCGGCGGCCGAACCGCTGACTGTCACCACCCCGGTCAGCTCGGCCGCGAGCTTCGGCGAGGACCGCGAGCAGCGCATTCCGGTCAAGGGCGTACGCAAGCTCACCGCCGAGAACATGTCCCGCTCGGCCTTCACGGCTCCGCACGTCACCGAGTTCCTGACCGTGGACGTGACCCGGGCGATGAAGGCGCTGGACCGGCTGCGTGGGCGGCGGGAGTGGCGTGACGTACGGGTCTCGCCGCTGCTGCTGGTCGCGAAGGCAGTGCTGCTGGCGGTCCGGCGGCATCCGATGGTCAACTCCAGTTGGGCCGGCGACGAGATCGTCGTCAAGGAGTACGTCAACCTCGGTATCGCGGCGGCCACCGAGCGCGGCCTGATCGTGCCGAACATCAAGGACGCCGGCCGGTTGACCCTGCGCGAGCTCGCCGACGCGATGACCGACCTGGTGCAGACCGCGAAGGCCGGCAAGACCTCGCCGGCCGACATGTCCGGCGGCACTCTGACGATCACCAACGTCGGGGTGTTCGGGGTGGACACCGGTACGCCGATCCTGCCACCGGGTGAGTCGGCGATCCTGGCCTTCGGTGCGGTACGCGAACAGCCCTGGGTCCACAAGGGCAAGGTCAAGCCGCGCCTGGTCACCACGCTCAGCCTCTCCTTCGATCACCGGATCATCGATGGTGAGCTGGGTTCGAAGTTCCTCCGCGATGTGGGTGACTTTGTCGCCGATCCGGAGGCGGCCCTGCTCGCCTGGACCTGACGCGCGACGACGGCGACGGCCGGTGTGCCACGGGTTGACACCCGACACACCGGCCGTTGTCATTAGGTGAAGAAATAGTTGCCGCCAGGTGTCACCTACCTAAGATTCTTAGGCAGGTGGCTCAGCTCACCTAACAATCGCTGGCAGACCGGGTGGTGGTGCGCTTCAATGGGTGGCGACGGCACGACAACCGAATAGCCCAGGAGGAGAGACACCATGAGCATGATCGAGCGAATCCGCAACCGCCGCGACGCCAGCCGCCGCGCCCGCGCCATCGAGCGGGCCCTGCGCTCCGCTGGTTCGCCCGCGGTTCGCGACGAGATCCTCGCCATCGCCCAGCGTCACATGCACTGACGCCACACGACGTTATCCGCCTCCTCCAGATCGACGACCCGCCCGGGCCAACCGGGCGGGTCGTCGGCGTTACGACCGCCGCTGACACCGGGATACCGCCCCGACGCAGCGCCCGGTACGGTGGGGCTCGGTCGTCGTCCGCACCCGGGAAAAGTCGAGGCGATAGAAGCACCTCGACACCTTCCGGCTACGGAAAGTGATCACCGAAGCTCCCCGGAAGCCCACCGGCGGCGACCGGGATACGGTGCGGGGGAGCCGGCACCGCCGGCTGCCCCGCCGAGACCATCGGCGACGGCGGCCGACATGTGATGGAGGAGGCGCACGCATGACGTCCGAGGGCCCGCACCGCCCCGGCCAGGAGCCGGACGAGGTGCCGCCGGGCGGCGGCGGACCGGCGCCGCACGGCGACCGACCGGCTCAGCAGGACAACGGGTACGGCGCATCCGCCCCCGACCTCGGTTGGGCGCCGCCACCACCCGCCCGCCCGAATACGTCCGCACCAGCCTGGGCCAACCAGCAGGGCAACGCGTGGGGCAGCCCCCAGGCGACCCGCCAGGCGGAAGCCACACCCGGCAGTTGGGACCAGCCCGCCGGCAATCAGCCGGCCTGGGCGGCCCAGGCAGACCAGCCGCAGCAGCCCGCTCCCGGCTGGGCACCGGCCGCACCGCCCACATCGGATCAACCTGCCTGGGCGAACGGCAGCCAGGCCGGGCCCGCCTGGGCCGCGGATCCCGCCACTGGGGACACCGCGCACCCCGCCGAATGGACGCCGAACCAACCTTCCACGAGTCAGCCGGACTGGGCTGCCAACCAACCGCCCACGAGCCAGCCCGACTGGGCCGGCGGGCAGCCCGCCCCGGGCCAGGCCAACCCGGCAGCGGCCGGTGGGTGGACCGGTGGCCAGCAGCCGGACTGGGCTGGCGCGCCGAGTGCCGACGACCAGGCTCCCGGCTGGGCCTCGACCGCAGGTCAGTCCCGGCCGACCTGGGCGCAGGCCGACCAGCCGCCGCCCGCCCGCGAACCGGCAGCCCGGGCCAGTGCCCAGGTGCCGGCCCCGGACGCGGGCCAGCAG
>NZ_JBXUOW010000124.1:0-6442 GCF_057196645.1 Micromonospora sp. ATLC16 | reverse complement strand
CAGCGAGCCCGCGACCGCGCCGGCGGCCAGCCCCGCCAGCAGCGGCAGCCAGAGACCGCGCAGCACCTGACGCCACACTCCCGCCCCGAGCGGGCGGGTCAGCACCACCCCGTCGCCGCCGGGCAGCGCCCGGCCCTCGACGAGTACCCGTTGCCCGTCGACCAGCCGCCGGCCGGAGAAGTTCCGCCCGTGGGACACCCGCTTCACCACCTGGGGAGGCAGGCCGGCGCGGTCGACCGCACCGCCCGAGATCAGGTAGATGGTGGTGCCCTGGTTGCCGAGTTGGCGGATCAACCGCTCGCCGGCCAGCTCCCGGACCCGGGCGGGCCGTGCCCGCAGCAGCTCGGCGGCGACCTGGGCCTGTGCGGCGAGCGCCTGCCGGTCCCGTCGCTCGGCCGCACGAACCGCCACCGGCACCGCGACCACCGCGGTGACCAGGACCGACACCAGAGCCACCGCGCAGGTCACCAGCACCGCGCGCGCGGTGAGCGTACGGCCGGGACGATCAGCCATCGGCGGCGTACCCGACTCCGCGATGGGTCCGGATGACGCTCGCCGCGCCGAGCTTCGCCCGGACCTGCGCCACGTGCACGTCGACGGTACGGGTGCCGGCGAGCGCCGCGTATCCCCAGACCGCGGCCAGCAGTTCCTCGCGTGAGAAGACCCGGCCCGGCCGGCTCATCAGGTGTGCCAGCAGGTCGAACTCGGTGGAGGTGAGCTGCACCGGGGCGCCGTCGGCGGTGACCGACCTGCGGTCGGGGTCGACGGTGACCCGGCCGAGCACGACGGGCTGCCCGACGCCGCCTGGCGGGCCGGCGGCCCGGCGCAGCACCGCCCGCAGTCGGGCGACGAGTTCGCGAGGGCTGAACGGTTTGGTGACGTAGTCGTCGGCGCCCAGTTCCAGGCCGACGACGCGGTCCACCTCGTCGTCGCGGGCGGTGAGGAAGATGACCGGCGTCCAGTCGCCGGCCTCACGTAACCGACGACAGATCTCGGTGCCGGCCAGCCCCGGCAAGGCGATGTCGAGCACGCAGGCCACCGGACGCAACCGGCGGGCCGCCGCGAGGCCGGCGCTGCCGTCCCGTTCGACGTGTACGCCGAAGCCGTCCCGGCTGAGGTAGAGCCGGACCAGGTCGGCGATGCTCGGTTCGTCCTCCACCACGAGGACCAGCCCGCGTTGCGGGTTCTCGGCGGTCACTGGGCCATGATTGCCGATCGACGAGACTCGGCAGCGTCAGGCTGTGTTCGGATTCGGTAAGAAGACCCGGTCAGTGGGCCACGACGGGCTGGAAGGTGCCCGGTCGGGCGGCAGGCGCCTCGGCGACGGAGGCCACGATCCGCGGCTGTGCGCTGCGTACGCGGCTGCGGAAGGCGTGATTGAGCAGGGCGTCCAGCTGCCACACCTGCTTCGGATGCTGGGTACGGATCAGGAAGCGCTCGCGGATGCCGTCGATCGCGGTAGCGGCCAACTCCACGCAGTGCAGGCGCGGGTCGGGGCTCCAGGTGACGTGGCTCAGCTCGCGGAGTTCCGTGTTGAGGTGCAGGCGGAGCCGATGCAGCACCCGCGTCTGTCGGGTGACCACCAGCCTGCGGTGGGTGAGCAGCAGGAGGTACTCCCCGTCGACTGGTCGGCCCGGCCGGCTGCACCGGGTGACCAGGATGGTGGCGTCGCCGGAACCCACGCAGCGGCGGAACACCGGCATGTGCCGACTGGCGGTCTGCACCGCCAGACCGGCCTCGGCGGCGGCCGGAAGGAACGTTCGGGAGAAGACGTCCATGACCTGCCCAACGACCCTGCCCCCACGGTGACATGGCCGACGGACATGCTTTCTGCAATTTCCACGCCACCCCGCCCACCTCGGCCAACCCGACCGACCCCGGCGAGTTGATCAAAGAGTTTTGGTCGTTCGAGCGTCGGCCGGAGACCAGAACTTCCTGATCAACTTGGCGGGAGGGGGGTCAGAGGAGTTCGAGGATGGTGGCGTTGGCCATTCCGCCGCCCTCGCACATGGTCTGCAGGCCGTAGCGGATGTTGTTGTCGCGCATGTGCCCGAGCATCGTGGTCATGATGCGGGCACCGGAGCCGCCGAGCGGATGCCCCAGGGCGATCGCGCCGCCGCGTGGATTGAGCCGCTCCGGGTCCGCCTCGGTCTCCGCCAACCAGGCCAGCGGTACGGGGGCGAACGCCTCGTTCACCTCGTACACCCCGATCTCCTCGATGCCCAGCCCGGCGCGACGCAGCGCCTTCGCGGTGGCCGGGATCGACGCGGTCAACATGGCGACCGGATCGTCCGCCGCGACCACGGCGGTGTGTACCCGGGCCAGCGGGCGCAGCCCGTGCCGGCCGGCCCACTCGCTCGTGGTGACCGCGAGCGCGGCGGCACCGTCGGAGATCTGCGAGGCCGAACCGGCGGTGACCACCCCGTCGGGACGGAACGGAGTCGCCAGCTCGCCCAGTTTCTCCAGCGAGGTGTCACGCCGGATGCCCTCGTCCACCGCGAACTTGCCGCCGTCGGCGAGCGCCACCGGGACGACTTCGGCCTCGAACGCGCCCGCGTCCTGCGCGGCGGCGGCCTTCTCGTGGCTGGTCAGCGCGAACTCGTCGAGCTGGGTGCGGGACAGGCGCCAGCGCTGGGCGATGAGCTCCGCCCCGACACCCTGGTTGAACGGGAGCGGTGAGTCCTCGGCGACCCCCTCGACCCCCCGGTAGCGGGCCAGGATCTGCTCGCTGAACGGCATCCCACCGGCCACGCTGGAGCCCATCGGCACCCGGGTCATCGACTCGACACCGCCCGCGACGACCAGGTCCGCCTGGCCGGAGAGCACGGTGGCGGCGGCGAAGTGCAGGGCCTGCTGGCTGGAACCGCACTGCCGGTCCAGGGTGGTGCCGGGCACCGACTCGGGCCAGCCGGCGGCCAGCACTGCGTTCCGGGCGACGTTCCACGACTGCTCGCCGACCTGGGAGACGCAGCCCCAGACCACGTCGTCCACCTGAGCCGGATCGATCCCGGTGCGTTCGGCGAGGGCACGCAGTACGTGCGCGGACAGATCCACCGGGTGCACTGTGGCCAGGCTGCCCTTGCGCCGCCCGACCGGAGTGCGCACCGCACCGACGACAACCGCGTCACTCATGTTTACTCCCCGGTAACTTGGGCTGCTCCCGATCCTACGCCCACCCGCGCCGACCGCCACGCCTCCGCCCACGCGCCGCCGGCCGAGGCTTCGTCGGCGGATGCCCGCGGCCGGCGGCGCTGGCATGCTGGTGCCGTGGCGTACGACACCATCGCACAGCAGTGGCGGGTGCCCCGGGCCCTACCGGTCCTCAAGCTGACTGCCGCAGCCAGCGTGCTCGCCCTGGGGATCCTGCTCGCCGCGGGTGACCCGCTCCGGCCGGTGCTCGGCGGGCTGGCCGCAGCGGTTCTCACCGCGTGGGGCCTGCGGGATCTGGTCGCGCCGGTGCGGTTGGCGGTGGACCCGACCGGCATCACCGTACCGGCCGGGCTGCGGGGCCGACGGCATCTGCCCTGGCCGACGGTGGAGACCATCCAGGTGCACCGTCGGTCCGGGCGCGGACTGGCCGGGCCGACGCTGGAGATCGACACGGGCGACTCGCTGCACCTGTTCAGCCGGCTCGATCTCGGCGCCGATCCGGCCGAGGTCGCCGACGCGTTGCGCACCGTCCGGGTGGAAGGTGCCAACGGCTCCAGTTGATCCGCGCCCGGCGCCGGCGATGCGACCGGGTCCACATCGACGGCGCCGGTCGGACGGCGGTCAGCCCAGCAGCGCGGCCGTACGTACCAGGGTCATCCCGAGCAGCACCACCACGATGATCGCGCCACCGCCGAACTGCACAAGCGTCCGGCGCGACCGCGGCGCATAGGCCAGCACCAGCGCCATCAGCGCGCCGAACACCAGGCCGCCCAGGTGACCGGCGATGGAGATCTGCGGCACGGTGAAGGTGAAGATCAGATTGATCACGAGGATGGGGAGGATGGCCGAGGTGTCCCGACCCAGGCGTCGCATGATCACAAAGATCGCCGCGAAGAGGCCGAAGATGGCGGTCGACGCTCCCGCCGACATCTGGTTGGGCGCGCTGAACACGTATACCGCGACGTTGCCGCCGAAGCCGGCGATCAGGTAGAGCGCGGCGAAGCGCAGCGGCCCGAGCACCGCCTCCAGCGAGCGACCCAGCACCCAGAGCGCCCACATGTTCAGCAGCAGGTGCACCACGCCGTAGTGCAGGAACATCGCGGTGATCAGTCGGTACCACTGCCCCTCGGCGACACCGCCGACGGTGCCGTCGAGGAACATCGCCCGCCCCAGCACCGCACCCCACTCGGTCAACGGGGTGCCCCCGCCCATCAGCCCGCCGAAGCCGTTACCGCCGGCCGCCGCGTCCCCGCCCCGGTCCGAGGCGATCGAGGCCAGCATCACCAGCAGGTTGAGGGCGATCAGCGTCTTGGTCACGTAACCGTGTCGGCCGACCACCCCGCCGCCGAAGGCGGTACGCGCCGGACGCACGCTGCGGCGTCCCTCCGACACGCACTCCGGGCACTGGAAACCGACCGACGCCTCGTTCATGCAGTCCGGGCAGATGGAACGGTCGCAGCGGGTACAGCGGACATATGTTTCCCGGCCGGGGTGGCGGTAGCAGGCCGGCGTGGTCGGCGGGGACTCGCTCATCGCTGGCCCCAGACACCCGAGCGCTCAGTCATGCGAGCAAAGGTACCCCGAGCCCTCACTCAGGCGGGTCGACGCGTACCCGGCGGAGTGCCGGCGGCCGTCGGGCAGAGCGGGGACTGGTCCGGACACCGGTGGGGTGTCCGGACCAGTCCGCAAGCCGCCGGTCGTCCTCGGCGTGCCCGAACCGGCACTCGGCGAGCTGATCGACCGGACCATCAAGAGTGGCCGGCAATAGGGCGGCCCTTGCGGCACCGCCCGGAGACGCCCGGTCAGGCCGAGCGCTCGATCTCGACGCGCTCGATCACGACGTCCTGGAGCGGCCGGTCGCTGGGGCCGGTCGGGGTGTTGGCAATCGCCTCGACGATCTTCGCGGACTGCTCGTCGGCGACCTGCCCGAAGATGGTGTGCCGGTTGTTCAGGTGCGGCGTCGGCGAGACGGTGATGAAGAACTGCGAGCCGTTGGTGCCGGGTCCGGCGTTCGCCATCGCCAGCAGGTACGGCCGGTCGAACCGCAGCTCGGGGTGGAACTCGTCGGCGAAGGTGTAGCCCGGCCCGCCCCGGCCGGTGCCCGTCGGGTCACCCATCTGAATCATGAACCCGCTGATCACCCGGTGCGAGATGGTGCCGTCGTAGTACGGACCACCGCCCGGCTGCCCGGTCCGCGGGTCGGTGTACTCGCGGGTGCCCTCGGCCAACTCGACGAAGTTGCGGACGGTCTTCGGGGCGTGGTTGCCGAAAAGTTCCAGCCGGATCGGGCCGGCATTGGTGTGCAGGGTGGCGTAGACAGCCTCGGCCACGGGTACTCCTTATTCGTTGGTCAGTTCCATGCGGATCCTCCCATGTGCCCGATCTGGACATGCGGAGGCATCCGAAGGTGGAGGATGAGACAGAGCAACTCCCAGGAGGTGGGACCGTGTTTGGAAACTGGCGGCGCAAGACCCAGGCGCAGCTGGCCCGGGCCGAAATGAACCGCAGCATCGGTCACCTGAGGCAGGCCGCCACGCATGCTGCGAGGGGAGCCGGCGACACGGTCGGCCCACGATTCCAGGCGGCCCGCGGTGCGGTGGCACCGACCGCCGTCGTGGTCCGGGACCGGGCATCGAGTGGCCTCGCATCGACGGCCGCCGCCCTCGCGCCGCTTGCTCTGGCCGTACGTCACGCGCAGTCCGACGCGGCCGATCGGGCCGCCAAGGGGAAGAAGGCCGCGGTTGCCAAGCAGGCCGCGGTCAGTAGGAAGGCGAAGAAGATGAAGGCGAAGAAGAAGTCCCGCCGGAGCGGGACCATGATCGGCCTGCTGGCCGCCGGCACGGTTGCCGGGCTGGCCGGCGCGATGGCCCTGCGGCGGCACCGCGAGCAGCAGGAGTGGGCCGAGTACGACGCGGGTGCCGCGCTCGAGCCGATGCACGAGGATGTGGAGACCATCGAGGTGCGTACGACCGGCGCCGGCGAGGCCTCGACCGGAGCGGGCAGTTCGGTGGCCGGCGGCGACAGCGCCCCCACCATCCCCACCGCGACCGCGCCGTCCGGGGTGACCACCGCCGGGATGGTCCCCGCGGCCGCCGAGGGTGCCCGCACCAGCACCGACCGCCCCGCAGACGACCTGACGAAGGCCACCACCAACCACAAGTCGAACACCCGCGCCTGACCCCTCTTCCCCTCCTCCCGTCCCCACCCCCGCCCAGCTTGACCATGGAGTTGGGGGGGGGGGGGGGGGGGGCGGGGGGGGGGGGGGCGCCGGGGCGGCGGGCGCCGGCGCGGG
>NZ_JBXUOW010000123.1:0-6699 GCF_057196645.1 Micromonospora sp. ATLC16 | reverse complement strand
GGCCCGGGCGGCGGAGCGGAAGGCGGCGGCGCTGCTCGCGCCGCCGGCACCGACCCGGCTGGGCGACGTGGTGCCCGCGCCGGAACGGGTCGAGCCGGACGCTGCGGCCGGCTACCTGCTCGCCGCCGACGCGGTGATCCGGGTCAGCGCCGACCCGGCCGCCGTGGCCGTCGCCGGGCATCTCGCCGCGCTGCTGCGCCCGGCGACCGGATACCCGCTGCCGGTCACCGAGGCCGCCACACCCGTACCGTCCGGTGGCATCGCCCTCGCTCTGACCGACGAGGCCGCACTGGGTGTGGAGGGCTACCGGCTCGACATCACCACCGACGGCGTACGCATCGCCGCCGGCACCGCCGCCGGTCTCTTCCACGGGGTGCAGACGCTGCGGCAGCTGCTGCCGGCCACCGTCGAGAGCGTGACCCCGGTCACTGAACGCTGGGTGCTGCCCGGCGGATCGATCCTCGACCGCCCCCGGTACCCGCACCGGGGAGCGATGCTCGACGTGGCCCGGCACTTCTTCGGCGTCAGCGACGTGCTGCGGGTGATCGACCACCTGGCCCGGTACAAGCTCAACCGGCTGCACCTGCACCTCACCGACGACCAGGGCTGGCGGATCGCGATCGACTCCTGGCCCCGGCTGGCCACCGTCGGCGGAGCCGGCGCGGTCGGCGACGCCCCCGGCGGCTACTACAGCCGGGCGGAATACCAGCGGATCGTGGCGTACGCCGCCGGGCGGCACATCACCGTGATCCCCGAGATCGACCTGCCCGGTCACACGCACGCGGCGCTGACCGCGTACGGCGAGCTGGCGCCCGACCGGGTCGCACCGCCGCCGTACACCGGCACCGAGGTCGGCTTCAGCTATGTCGACCCGGCCAGCGAGCGCACCTACGACTTCGTCGCCGACGTGCTCGGCGAGATCGCCGCGCTCACCCCCGGCCAGTGGCTGCACATCGGCGGCGACGAGGCGTTCAAAGTGCCCGCCGAGGTGTACGCCGCCTTCGTCGAACGGGTGCAACGCATCGTCGCCGGGCTCGGCCGGGAGGTGATCGGCTGGCACCAGATCGCCCCCGCCGCCCACACCGACCGACGGATCCTCCAGTGGTGGGGCACGACCGGCGACGATCCGGTGACCGCCGAGGCGGTACGCCGGGGCGCACGGCTGATCCTCTCCCCCGGCAACCACGCGTACCTCGACATGAAGTACGCGCCCGACACTCCGATCGGGCACGACTGGGCCGGCCTGATCGACGTACGCCGGGCGTACGACTGGGACCCGGTCGGCCACCTGGCGGGCGTACCGGCCGAGGCGGTGCTCGGTGTCGAGGCACCGCTGTGGACCGAGTCGGTGACCACCCTCGCCGAGATCGAGTTCATGCTGTTCCCCCGGCTGCCCGCCATCGCCGAGTTGGGCTGGTCGCCCCGGTCGACGCACGACTGGGACGGGTTCCGCGACCGACTGGCGGGGCACGGCCCACGCTGGGCCACGGCGGGCATCGCGTACCACCGCTCTCCTGAACTGCCCTGGCCGGCGACGCCGGTGCCCGCCCCGCGCAGGCCGTCGACGGGCGCCGAGCCGGCCGGGCAGCGGCCGGTCAGCCGTTCCGACGAGCCGCCGGTCCGTCCAGGAGCAGCTCCAGACCGAGGGTGAAGCGGTCCACCGGTCCACCGGTCCACCGGCGAAAAGTGCGTCGCGCAGCGCGACGGTGTGCGGAAACGGCCGGCGGGCAGGTCGCGGTGGCGTCGCGACGCCAGGCGCACCGGTGGGCTGTTCGAGCGGATCGCGGCGTATGTCGGAAATGCCCGGCTCGGCGTCGCCGGCACCCGACTTCTGACCCGCCCTGACCGAACGTCCGGTTCGCGGTGACCGGGGCCACCCCGGCGGCGGAATCGCGGACCCGGCCCGGTGGTTATACCTGGCGTAACCGCGAGCGCCTCGCAGCGCCGCCCCCGGCCCGGGTCGGAATGATCCCCCACCGCCGGGCGTTGCACCCCCCGGACGACAAACGCCGGTGCCACCCGCCTGGCCCGCGAGGACTCCGCGGAATGGTCCCGGCCCACCCGGCGTCACATCCCCCGGACACCGGATCAGCGCGTAGCACGTCTGCCCTTTCCCGCGAGGCCCCACCCGCATCCCCACGCGGGCCGGAGCCACGCGCACCCCCGACCGAAAGGTGCGAATCATGGCTACCACCATCCTGCGCAAGACCGCCCTGACCATCGCCGCTGCCGCCGCCACCGCCGGTGGCATCGCCGGCCCCGCCGTCGCCGCCCAGGCCACGCCGGGCGTCCAGGCCAGCGCCGTGGCACAGGACCGCAAGCCCGGCGGCGAGCGCGAGCTCGGCGTCCGCTACGAGGCGCAGCCGAACTTCTACTACTGCGGCCCCGCCGCCACCCGCAACGCGCTGAGCGTGCAGGGCAAGAACATCGACGTGGACACCATGGCCAAGGAGATGCGTACCACCGAGGCCGGCACCAACTCCATCAACGACATCACCCCGGTGCTGAACAAGGAGACCGGGAAGGACGTCTACAAGTCGGTCGAGATCTCCGACGCCAAGGCTGGCGACAAGCAGACCGACAAGCTGCGCGACGACATCGTCCGCACCGTCGACGACGGCCGTGCCGTGGTCGCCAACATCGCCGGCACCGCCACCGACACCGACGGCACCACGCACAGCTTCGAAGGCGGCCACTACATCAGCGTCGTGGGCTACCGCGACGGCGGCGAGACGGTCACCATCGCCGACTCCGCCGACCCCGCCCAGGCCTCCTACCGGGTGAGCGTCGACGCCCTCGCCGACTGGATCGCCACCCGCGGCTACAGCGCCACCTCCTGACCAACCCCGAACACCACGAAGGGCCGACCCCACCCGGGGCCGGCCCTTCGTGGTCTCTCCCCAACCCCCACCCGTGGGTACGACAACATCGGGGAAGTTGCAGTGTCACGCCACGACGAGGCAGCAACATCGGCGATGTTGCTGCCTCGCACCCGCCTCGTTGACAGCGTCGGCAGCAAGCGGGGGCGTGGACACGGGGCGGCGCGGGTGCGGGGACGGGTGACGGGTCAGCCGCCGGAATCGTCCAGCTCGGCACCCTCCGGAACGGTGTCGTCGTCGCGGCTGGCCAGCCAGCCGTCGGGCAGGAAGACCTTGCCCGGCGAGTTGGTCCGCCCGCGCGGCTGGCCCAGCGTCTCCACCGGGAACGGCGCCGCCGGGTCGAGCTTGCCGAGCAGGTCGTCGAGCTGGGCCAGGCTGTCGATCATCGCCAGAGCGCGGCGCAGCTCGCTGCCGACGGGGAAGCCCTTGAGGTACCAGGCGACGTGCTTGCGAAAGTCGGTGCAGCCGTCCCGTTCACCTCGGGCCGGGCTGCGGGCGCCTGCCGTGAACTGTTCGACCAGCAGCTCGGCGTGCCGGCGCATGGCCACCGCGACCTCGCCGAGGGTGGGCAGCCGCCGCTGTGGCGAGCCGTTGAACGCCGCCTCCAGGTCGGCGAAGAGCCACGGCCGACCGAGGCAGCCGCGACCGATCACGACGCCGTCGACTCCGGTGTGCGCCACCATCCGCAGCGCGTCGTCGGCCTCCCAGATGTCGCCGTTGCCGAGCACCGGCACGTCGAGCGCCTGCTTGAGGGTGGCGATGGCGTCCCAGTCGGCGGTGCCCGAGTACCGCTGCGCGGCCGTACGCCCGTGCAGGGCGACCGCGGCCACGCCGGCCTCCTGGGCAGCGAGCCCCGCTTCGACGTACGTCAGGTGCTCGTCGTCGATGCCCTTGCGCATCTTGACCGTGACCGGCACCCCGGCGGGTGCCGCGGCGTCCACGGCGGCCCTCACCAGGCGGGCGAAGAGCCGCCGCCGCCAGGGCAGCGCCGCGCCGCCACCGCGCCGGGTCACCTTCGGCACCGGGCAGCCGAAGTTGAGGTCGATGTGATCGGCGAGGTCCCGTTCGACCACGATCCGCACGGCGGCGGCGGTGGTCTCCGGGTCGGTGCCGTAGAGCTGGAGGCTGCGCGGGCGCTCGTCCGCGCCGAACGCGATCATCCGCAGCGTCTTCGGGTTCCGCTCGACCAGGGCGACCGTCGTGATCATCTCGCAGACGTAGATGCCGCCGCCCTGCTCCCGGCAGAGCTGCCGAAAGCCGACGTTTGTGATACCGGCCATCGGGGCGAGCACCACCGGCGGCCACACCTGGTGCGGCCCGATGCTCAGCGACGGCCGCTCGGCGGCGGGAGTGCGGGCGGTTTCCACCGCTCAAGGGTACGGGGGCCGTGGTCAGCGCCGCCGCCACGGCCAGCGGCGACCTCCACCACCGGAACCCGAGGCGCCCCGCATCAGCTCCGCCGTCCCCCGCAGCTTCTGCCGGATCTCCAGCCCGGCCACGCCGAGCAGATCGGTCAGCTGGACGCCCTGCTCGACCACCGACCGGGCGCGCTCGACGTCACCGGTCGCCAGCAGCGCCGGCGCGTAGATCGAGTACGTGTTGGCCAGCTCCCAGATGGTGATCGGCTGATCCGGGTCGAGCGCCTTCAGGCGCAGCTCCGTCGCCCGCGAGGCGGCCAGCGCCGCCTCCTGGGCATCGGTCGCCGCGCCCTGCTGTCGCGTGCTTCCGGCTCCACGTCGTTGACCCTCCGTCTCCGTGCGGATACGCCCGCCTTGGAGACATCATTGGACATGGATGCCAGTCGGCCCGCTGCCGCACCCGGCCCGGGCTGCCGGCATGGACCGGCACGCCCGGGCGGAGCCGCGATCAGCAGCCGGGAAGGTGCTCGATCAGGTAGCGCTCGACCTGGTCCAGGCCGATCCGTTCCTGGGTCATGGTGTCCCGGTTGCGCACGGTCACCGCGTCGTCGTCAAGGGTGTCGAAGTCGACGGTGACGCAGAACGGGGTGCCGATCTCGTCCTGCCGACGGTAGCGGCGACCGATGGCCTGCGAGTCGTCGAACTCGACCACCCAGCGCTTGCGCAGGTCGGCGGCGAGCTGCTTCGCCTTCGGGGAGAGCGCCTCGTTACGCGACAACGGCAGCACCGCCACCTTGACCGGGGCCAGTCGCGGATCGAAGCGCATCACGGTGCGCTTGTCCACACCGCCCTTGGTGTTCGGCGCCTCGTCCTCGTCGTACGCCTCCAGCAGGAAGGCCAGCACCGCGCGGGTGAGGCCGGCGGCCGGCTCGATCACGTACGGCATCCACCGCTCGCCCTTGGACTGGTCGAAGTACGACAGGTCGACGCCGGAGTGCTTGCTGTGCGTGGACAGGTCGAAGTCGGTGCGGTTGGCGATGCCCTCCAACTCGGCGAACTCGGTGCCGCCGAACTGGAACCGGTACTCGATGTCGACCGTGCGCTTCGAGTAGTGGGAGAGCTTCTCCTTGGGGTGCTCGTAGAAGCGCAGGTTGTTCTCTGACAGACCGAGGTCGAGGTACCAGTTCCAGCGCTCCGCGAGCCAGTACTCGTGCCACTGGTCGTCGGTGCCCGGCTCGACGAAGAACTCCATCTCCATCTGCTCGAACTCACGCGTACGGAAGATGAAGTTGCCCGGGGTGATCTCGTTGCGGAACGACTTGCCGGTCTGCGCGATGCCGAACGGCGGCTTCTTGCGGGCGACCGTCTCCACGTTGCGGTAGTTGACGAAGATGCCCTGGGCGGTTTCCGGACGCAGGTAGTGCAGACCCTCGTCGCTCTCCACCGGGCCGAGGTAGGTCTTCATCAGGCCGTTGAACATCCGCGGCTCGGTGAAGGTGCCCTTGTTGCCGCAGTTGGGGCAGTTCAGCTCGGCCAGCGAGGTCGGCGGGCGACCGTGCTTGGCCTCGTACGCCTCCTCAAGATGGTCGGCGCGGAACCGCTTGTGGCAGGACTGGCACTCGGTCAGCGGGTCGACGAACGCCTCCAGGTGCCCCGCGGCGGCCCACACGTCCCGGGCGAGGATCACCGCGGAATCCAGCCCCACCACGTCGTCGCGCTGCTGGACCATTGTCTTCCACCACTGCCGGCGGACGTTCTCCTTGAGTTCCACGCCGAGCGGACCGTAGTCCCACGCCGACCGGGTGCCCCCGTAGATCTCGCTGGAGGGGAAGACGAAGCCCCGGCGCTTGGCGAGGCTGACGACGGCGTCGATACGGTCGGCTGGCATTTTTCCTCCTACGCCGACTGGCGGTCGGCGGGGACGTCACGGTCGGCGGGGACGTCACGGTCGGCGGGGATGACTCGGGACCACGGTACGACCGGTGCGGTCCCGAGCCCAGCACATTACCCGCGGCCGGTCAGTTGACTCCGCAGACCTCCATGCCACCGGTCTGCGGATCCTGCGCGAGCACCACCTGCTGGCGTTCCTGCCCACCCCCGCGGTAGGTCACCTCCACCGGCACGGTGAGCGTGGTGGTGTCCACCTCGCCGACCCGGTAGGAGGAGATCTGCGGCTCAGCGGCGGACCGGCGCTCGAACTCCTGCCGGGACTCGCGCCGCCGGGCGTCCTCGCAGAGCTGGTCGTACGCCCGGCCGTAGTCGCCGTCGGACAGTGCCCGGTAGTAGTCGCCGGAGACCGTGCGGCCCTGTTCCTCGATCGCCTGCACCCCGCTGACCAGCAGGCCGACGATCGCCGTGCCGCCACCGCCGCAACAGAGCAGCAGGGCCAGCGCCCCCGCGCCGAGACCGAGCCAGAGCCGGGACCGACCTCCCTCGGTCGGTGGCGCCGCGAACGGCGGCGC